>NZ_JBGQRB010000001.1:0-126777 GCF_045528645.1 Ruoffia sp. FAM 20857 | reverse complement strand
CGATAAAGCGTCCGCATGGAACAGTCAATGGGTTTTTCTTTACGCCCGATAATGACATCGGGTGTCCAGCCCTGTGAGACTTTTTCTTTAATGTAGACTTGTTGGTCTGCAGGAAGGACACACTTACATCTACCACACCGTTGTTTGTTTTTCTTATATTGTTGGTAATACTCAATGGCGGTATGGCCCTCTTTTAAGAAGTTGATGACGTTATAAATAGGTGTTCTAGAACGTTTTAAACGACTGGCAATGGTCGAGACCGGAATATGTTGGTGGTAATATGATTCTATCATCACCAGTTCATCCGTGGTAAGATGGGTGTAGGTCATTTGTGGTCACTCCTTTGTATTCTTTGGTCGGAATTACAAGTTGAGTGTACCACAAATGGCTGTTTTAGTTGTCTAGCTTAATTTTACAATCGGCGTTATAATAAGTTTCGACGATTCTTTGAGTCGCTTCAACTGTATCTTCATATGTTCCAAAGGCAGTCAGTCGCATAAAGCCTTCACCATTAGCCCCATAGCCAGAACCTGGTGTGATGACAACTTGACTTTCCTGTAGTAATTCATCGAAATATTCCCAAGAAGATAAGTCTCTCGGTGATTTCAACCAAATATATGGCGCATTTACCCCACCATAATGTTCAATTTTTGCATCATTGAAAGCATCAACCATATGCTGAGCATTACGTTGATAATATACAATATTATCCTTCAACTCTTTTTTAACTTCCGGTTCGAAAGTCGCTAATGCCGCGCGTTGAATGATATATGAGGTACCGTTAAATTTCGTTGGTTGGCGACGCGTCCACATGGCATTCAATGATTGACCTTCAATCACAAGTTCTTTAGGTATGACAGTATAACCTATACGCATACCCGTGAAGCCCGCTGTCTTAGAAAAGCTACGCATTTCAATCGCACATTGCTTAGCCCCTTCACATTCATAGATGGAATGCGGGATATGATCATCTTGTATAAAGGATTCATAAGCCCCATCAAAAATTATGACACTTTCATGCTCAATCGCATAGTCAACCCATTCTTGCAGTTGATCCTTCGTCATAGCGACACCCGTGGGATTATTCGGTGAACAAATATATATCACATCTGGCTGCTCGCCTTCATCAAAATCTGGCACCGCTTGAAAGTGATTATCGACCGTCATCGGAATCGTTATTAATTCAGACCAACTTTGACTCATATCATCATAATGTCCTAAGCGTCCCGCCATAACATTACTATCAATATAAGTTGGATACGCCGGATCACCAATGGCAATCTTAGCTTCCAGACTAAATAACTCTTGAATGGCTCCTGCATCTGTCTTTGAACCATCTGATATAAATAAGTCATCTTCTGATAAATCAATATTCAATGTTTGATAACTATGCTCTATAATCGCTTGCTTAAGAAATGGATAGCCAGTACTTGGCCCATAGCCTTTGAAAGTTTCAGAATTCAATTGTTCTTGACCTGCTTGAGTCATTGCTTCATCCACTCCCCTTGGTAAAGGTTGAGTGACATCACCAATAGACAATTTGATAACTTCTGAGTCAGGATTGCCTTCTTTGAATGCTGAAACTTTCTCAGCAATATGATTAAATAAGTAATTCCCAGGTAAGCGATTAAAATTCGGATTTATTTTCATAAAACTGCTCCTTTATCCTATCTCTTACGACTTTCTTTTACTCATCCATTCTTGTTGATGACCTCTGGAAATGCGCATAATGTTCTCATATAAATCGGCTAACTCACCTTTTAAAGAATCAACTTCTAAGTAACTTTGTACTTTCTCGATAACGACCGCTTCACGGCCACTATCTAAGATTTCCATATTGTTCTCTAATTTAATTTCAGCTACTTCTTCAACCGTTTTCGTTCGTTCTTCAAATAAATTTACCAATTCGCGATCAATTCGGTCGATGGTTGCTCTTTGTTTTTCTAACATATTATTCCTCCTATGATAATTGACTTAAAAATACGCTTCCTAATGTATATCCTACCAATACCGCACTTGCGGCACTCCATAATAATAAGTAAAAACCATATAATAAAGCATCTTTAGCTGTGGTCCAACCAGATCCAATTGAGATAGCAATATAAGGCATTGCAGGTGGTGTCATGTATGCAAGTGACGCCATGAATCCAATTAAACTCGCAACTACAGCCACGTTAATTGGTAAATCTACTTGTGAACCTGCAATTGTTATAACAATAGTAGTAACAACCGACACAGTTACTAAGTTTGATGAGAAGTTTGTTTGGAAGCCTGCCCAAAGAATGAAAACTAATACCATTAATAATGGTGACAAGCCAACTAACAATGGTGTTAAGAATGATTCGATTAATGTAATCACACCCATATCAGGATTTGATAAGAAACTACCTAAAGTGAGTGTCGCGGCTACGATGAGTAAACTCGGCCAGAACACACCTTTAGAAATTCCCTCTTGTAACTTAACTAAGGGCTTCCCATCTACGTGAACTACTGCTAAAGCTAAAGAACCGATCATTGGTGGAAAGGCAATTCCCGCTGATTTTAGGAAGGCTGCCACTCCAGGTAAGATAAAGCCTAATACTTCTGGTAATAACCATAAAGCAACTACTCCACTAAAGATCGAAACGACTGCTTTTTCCTTTTTATCCGCTTTTGGTAAATCTGATAATGAAGCAATCTCACCCAGTTTTACGTTAGATAAATCCATTCGCCAAATCCACTTTAGAGAGACTAAAAGAATTAAGAAAATTGTTAAGCCTGCTGGCACTGCGAAACTCATATATTGACCATTCGTAATCGCCGTTCCGTAGGCCGTTTCATATAGCCCCATCGCAGTAATTGCGAACACGTGGTTAATAGGCGTCATCGCTGTTCCAATAGCTATTGAAGCATATAAGGCGACTAATAATTTCGAAGCTTGCTTATCCCCTTTTTCTAATCCGAATTGGGTCATAACCTCTTCATAGATTGGAAAGGCAATCATAAATAAGATCGTTGGTGAAACGAACGTACTGATTAATAACATCACCGATAGAAAAGCAAAAACAAATCTCCAAGGACTCACTTGAGCCCAAGCACTATTAATTGCCCATGCCGAAACACGCTTTAAAAATGATGTTTGTTCTAAGGCGTGTGTCACTAAGAACGTAAAGAATAAAAAGACAAACGTTGTATTACCAAATGACTGCTGGAAAATTTGTCCATAAGTGACTTCAGGTAGAAAACCTAAACAAATTAAACATAAAATACTTGGCCAATCAATGGCAACAAACAGCCACAATACCAAGCTACTAGCAAAAATAGCTAGAACTGAAAAAGTAACGGTTGGAATATTGAATAAACCAATTTGCATCGTTGAATTCAAAACAGCTAGAGCTAATATAAGTAAACTAATGACGATTGAGATAATCTCACTAGTTTTAAATCCTTTTGAAATAGAATTTGACATTGTTTACACTCCCCTTTTTTATAACTTTTCAACAAAAAAACTGCTTAGCATAAACTAAGCAGTTCTCGAAACTGGCCATTTTAGGAGGTCCGCTTAATTTATACTCTAAGCGGCCAAGACACAACAATATCAAGCCTCCATAGATATGAACTTTCGTTATACGTTCATACTAGGTGGTATGAACGCTATCTAAAGTAGCTAAAATACATTGATTTTAATGTATGGGATGATTGTTGCATGTTCCTAACCTCATTTCTCTGTTTCAAACAGTATACCTGACTACTCACACGAAATCAACATCAAATTCTAATAATATTTTAATTTATATTGTTTTCATTATTTATTCTATGAAGCTACTCCCACTGGAACTTCATCAGGCACTTCAATACTTTCATTAAAGTTTTTGTCAGTGACATTATAATTAAATTCTACTTGCAATGACTCTGGCATGTCCGGATCAGGTTCAGATGCTGAAGCTTCTTCGAGTGTTTGAACATCCGAATCAACCATCACTTGAATCGCTGTAATAAAATAATCTTCATCCATTTCGACGGTAATTGTATAATTTAATCCATCAGCCAAAGCAATAGCTTGACCTTCATAATTTTCAATTTGATTACTAATCTCAACACCCGAATCCACTGTTTCTTGAGTCACAGTCATTCCTAACTCTTCTAAGGCTTCAAAGAATTCAATCCATTCTTCTTCTGTTTCGAAAGAGTTAATTGTGACAGTGTAGCCATTATCATTCTCTTCTACCGTCGTTTTCTCACTTAATAACTGATGCACCCTAGACGGAATATAATAACTACGAATTGATCCTTCGATGACTGATACAAGCATTTGATATTGAGTAGTAATTTGTTCCGCTGGCATACCGAGTACCGTAGTAAGGTCAGCAGTGACCCATTCACTTTCACCCTCTTTAGTAGAATCTTCTTCAAATGTGTACATTGTTTCATCGATGATATAATTTAGTAAGTGATATGTTTCATCCTTTGTCGACCCATCGTTATGTTCAGCGTTCATCGTTGCGTCTAAATCAAAACCTACTTCAAGTTCGGGCGCTATCTTGACTTGAAGTCTTCCATCAACAGTGTAGTCCATCTTTCCTTCAGGATAAATTAAATCCATATTACCTTCAAAGTCACCTTTAAAGGATTCAATTTCTTTCAATCCATTAATCACATTTAACAAGACATCATCTGGAGCAAGTTCTTGTGCTTTTGCCGGTAAGGGCCCCATAGTTAAGACAATTAATAGAGTAACAAGTATGACGTTTATTATTTTCTTCATTTGTAAACGCTCCTATCTTCTTTGATACTTATATTATAAGCTTTATATAAACTTAAGTTCAAATATATCGAAGTTTTTGCATATAAAAAAGACATGAACAACGATTTGTTCATGTCTTTTGCTTATTCAATATTGACTTTAATCATCAAATTCCTCAAACGGTGAACCACCTGAAGCGAATTGACTATTGTAAAGATCTGCATATTTGCCACCTCTAGCAATTAATTCGTCATGGTTCCCTTGTTCAACAATGTCTCCGTTTTCCATGTATAGAATTAAATCAGAGTTTTTAATCGTTGAAAGACGGTGAGCAATAACAAAACTTGTACGACCTTCTACAATACGGTCCATCGCTTGTTGGATGAGAATTTCAGTACGTGTATCAACTGAACTTGTCGCCTCATCAAGAATAAGAACTGGACGGTCTGATAATAAAGCTCTTGCAATCGTCACAAGTTGTTTTTGACCTTGAGAGATGTTTGAAGCTTCTTCGTTAATTTCAAAGTTATAGCCACCAGGCAAGTTCTTAACGAAATTATGGACATGAACAGCTTTTGCTGCTTCAATCACTTCTTCATCCGTGGCATCTAATCGACCGTAACGAATGTTTTCCATAATTGTTCCGTTAAATAACCAAGTATCCTGCAATACCATCGAAATTGAACGTTGGTAATTAGCACGACTATACGTTTTAACGTCAACACCATCTAAGTTTATTGATCCGTTATCAACATCATAGAAGCGCATTAACAGCTTAACCATTGTTGATTTACCAGCACCTGTCGGACCAACTAAGGCAACCTTTTGTCCGGCTTTTATATCGGCATTAAAGTCTGTAATGATGACTTGATCAGGATTATATCCAAATTGAACATGGTTAAATGATACATCACCGTGTACATTTTCAATATCTAAAGCATTACCTGTTGTTTGATCTTGTTCTTCTTCATCTAAGAATTCAAATACACGCTCTGCCGCTGCAACCATTGTTTGTAATAAAGTTACAATTTGAGCTAACTGAGTGATAGGTTGTGTAAATCGGTTAACGTATTGAGTGAAGGCTTGAATAACCCCGACACGAATCATACCAATAATTACAAGGTATGCCCCAACCATTACAACAGCAGCATAGCCAAAGTTTTGTAAGAAACGCATGAATGGGAACATGACACCTGAGTAGAACTGTGATTTCCACGCAGATTCTTCTAGTTTAGCATTATCTTTATAAAAGACATCAATAGCATTATCTTCTTGGTTAAATGCTCTAACTATATTTTGCCCTGAGAAGTTTTCTTCAATTTGTCCGTTAATTACACCAAGGGATACTTGTTGTTGACGGAAGTATTTTTGAGATACATTAATTAGTATACGAATTGTAATTAAACTAATTGGTACGACAATTAATACAACTAAAGCGAGTATCCAATTAATTGTAAACATAATAATCGCAATACCAAGCATTGTCATGATAGAGTTTAATAATTGAGCAAAACTCTGTGATAATGAAGCTCCAAGTGTATCGATATCGTTACTAATTCTTGATAAGACCTCACCATGTGAGTGAGATTCAAAGTATTTCATTGGCATATTATCAATCTTATCTAACATCTTTTTACGTAAACCGTAAGTGACATTCTCCGTAACACCTGTCATTACAAAACCTTGAACCCAGTTGAAAATTGAACTCACTACGTATAAGGCTAATACTGTTAATAAGATTCTACCGATAACATTAAATTCAATCGAACCTGTTCCTTGAACTTCAGCTAATACACCTTCAAATAATGTTGAAGTGGCTTTACCTAATTCACGAGGACCAATAATATTAAATAATACAGAGAGAATAGTCGTAAAAAAGACAAGTAATATTGCCCATTTAAAATTCAATACTTCTTTAAAGATTCGAAGTAAGCTATCTTTAAAGTTTTTTGGTTTTTCTACGGCGCCTTGACCACGGGGTCCAGCAACTTTTGGTTGATTTTGTACTTTTTCTTCTTGTTGAGTATCTTTATCTGCCATTATTCTCCCTCCCTCTCTTGTTTAAATTGTTCTTCATAATTATCTAATTCGGCTTGAGATAATTGAGATGTTGCGATTTCGCGGTAAACTTCGCTTGTTTCCATTAATTCTAAGTGATTACCTAATCCAACAACTTTACCTTCATCTAGAACAAGAATTTGCTCAGCATCAAGGATCGTACTAATACGTTGAGCAACAATTATCATTGAAGCATCCGAAACTTTTTCACTTAAAGCTTGACGTAGTGATGCATCGGTCTTGTAGTCTAAAGCAGAGAAACTGTCATCAAAGATGAACACTTTAGGTTGTTTTGCAATGGCACGAGCAATTGATAAACGTTGTTTTTGCCCACCAGACACATTACCTCCACCTTGTGAGATACGCTCTTTAAAGCCACGTTCTTTTTCTTCGATAAATTCAGTTGCATGAGCAATATCAGCCGATTCATGCATCACTTCATCAGAAAGTGAATCAACACCGTATCCAATATTGCTTTCAATGGTACCTGAGAATAGTACGGCTTTTTGCGGTACGTATCCGATGATATCACGGAGTTGTTTTTGACTAATATCTCTGATATCAACGCCATCAATCTTAATTGATCCTTCTGAAACATCATAGAATCTCATTAATAGATTTAAAATCGTTGATTTACCACTACCGGTACCTCCGATAATTGCTGTTGTCTTACCTGGTTCTGCAGTAAAGCTAATGTTATTAATTACATTATTATCTGCACCAGTAAATTTGTAACTGACGTTATCAAATTCTACGACACCTTTTGGTGATTCAATTACTTTTATGTCTTCTTTATCATTAATAGATAACGGTGTATCAAGTATTTCTTGGATACGTTCCCCAGAAACGATCGCACGCGGAATCATAATTGACATCATCGTTAACATAAAGAATGAGAAGATGACTTGCATTGTATAAGTGATAAATGCCATCATCTCACCTACTTGCATTAAGCCGTCACCAATACGGTGGCTACCTACCCAAATAATTAAGACTGAAATACCATTGGCAATCAGTAATAGGATTGGGTTCATTAATGCCATTGTACGACCAACAAAGATATAACTATTACGTAAATCTTGGTTCGCGCCATCGAAGCGCTCAGATTCTAAATCTTGTCGACCAAATGCACGAATAACTTGTAGCCCAGTTAAGATCTCTCTGGCAAACAAGTTCACTCTGTCAATTTGTTTTTGTAACACTTTAAATCTTGGTATAACAACACTCATAAGAATTCCCATAAGAACTCCGACAAGTGATAGGGCTAAAATCGTAATCCAAGACATTGAAATTTGTGATTGGAATACATAAATTAATGCCCCAATCGCTAACATTGGTGAGAATAACACAATTCTAAAGAATACTGTTACCACCATTTGTACTTGTTGCACGTCGTTTGTCCCACGTGTAATCAGTGAAGCCGTTGAGAATTTCTCCATCTCTTCATTAGAGAACTGAAGAACTTTTTCGTAAGATTTTGTTCTTAAAGTACTTCCGACTTTCGCACCAACGACTGCTGCTACATAAGCTGCAAGTGCTCCGCCACCGAATGCAACTAAGGCAATCAGTAACATTTGTCCACCTTGCGTTAAGACGTAGTTAATTTGAGTACTACTTAAGTCTCCTCCAGCTTCTTCAGTTGCTTCTAAAACTGATTGAATCGCTGTTGAATGCACCATCGCAGGTCCGAGTGTATTCATTTGTTCAACGTACTCATCACGCATACCAGATAAGTCCTTCACTTCTGAACTGTCACTTTCTTGAGCTGTCGCTGCTAATTCTTCTTCAGACATCCCTGAGATTGTTTGATACATAGCTAAAGGAACCTCAAAAGATTCACTTAAAGCTGTCATCATTTCTTCGTTTTCTTCAACGGAACTTTTAATTGTATAATTTCCGTTTCCATCTTGTGTATAATGCTCTTCAATTAATTCCTGTTTTTCAGGTAATAATAACATCTCGAATTCCGCCATTGAATCGGCTGTCATTTTTAATGGTACTGCTAATTCCACACCACTGTTTTGAATCCCAACGTCAACTAAGTTAGACGTATAAGTTGGTAACAAAAGCGTTGTGAATGCTTGTATAAAATGCGCAACAAGGGCAATAATAACCCATTTCCAATGAGGTTTTAAATGATTAATTAAATTTTTCATATAATATTACTATTCCTCACTTTCCTCTTTTATTTTATTTAAGACTTTTGTCAGTCGAGCTCCTGTATCGAGAAAGACACGGATCTCTTCTTCAGAAAACTCATCGAAAATAATTTTCATTGAGTTTTCCATATGTTGAATGGCTCGCTCATAATTTTCTTTTCCCTCATCTGATAATTTAAGAAAGATATTACGGCGATCATCTGGGTCATCTTCTTGAATCAGCCATTCTTTTTGAACCAAGCCTTTGACCGTTCTAGATATTGCTGGTGAAGATACGTTCATTAAAGTAGCTAATTCACGAGAGGTCAACATTTTATCTTCTTCTCGATGAGTTTTCCATACATGAAACAGTATCTTGAACTCGCTTTTTGACATCACTGATCGACCTTGAACTTCTGCAGCTCTAGAAAACATTTGCGACATGTTGTACATCTGATGCACTAAATGACGCTTTTTCACTATAACACCTCCTTAAATAACTTAACTTTGTTAATAGTTAACTTTGTTAATTATAAGCGAGTTATTAAATGAATTCAAGTAAACCATTCAAATAAATCTATGAATACGATTTCTTATCTAAAAATAAAAGAACCAGCTATAAATCGCTGGTTCTCGTGTTTATTTCTCAGTATCATTCAATTGATATTTCTTATATTCTTGTATAATATGTTCAGCCATTTCTTCGATCGATTGATTTTCTACGCTGACAATATGAGCATCAACTTTATCGAATAAATCGTTCGCAAACATTAGTTCAGTTTTCACACGTTCAAGACTTGAATAGGTCGCATTCTCATCAAGTCCAAGAAACTTTACTCTTCCTTTACGAATATCACTAATGTATTTAGGCGATGCTGATAAGCCAAATATCTTTTCTTTTGGAATTTCAAAAATTTCTCGTGGGATATTTGCTTCAGGAAAAATGGGTAGATTCGCAACTTTGTAGCCTTTATTAGCTAAATACATACTTAAAGGTGTCTTAGATGAACGAGAAATTCCTAAGATGACGATGTCAGCTAATTTAAAACCGCGTCGGTTCTTTCCGTCATCATATTTAACTGCAAATTCAATAGCTTGAATTCGCTTGAAGTATTGATCATCTAAATTATGTAAACTTCCACTCTGTTCACTCGGTTCTTTGTTAGTGATTATTGAGATATGCTGTATTAAATCATGAATCGGATTAAAGTAGAACAAGTCATTCTTTTGGGTAAATTCTTTTGTAAAATAATGTAAGTCTTCATTAACTAAGGTTGCAACGACTGTGGCATGATGCTTTAGTGCATCTTCTAAAATCTCAGTTAATTCTTCTAACGTATTAATAAATGGAAATCGTTTAACACTTGAATCAGTGAAAGTCGGAAACTGTGCCAGTGCGGCATTTGTTACCCTAATCGCTGTCTCTCCAACTGAATCTGATATAATATAAAATGTTTGGTGATATTTTTCTTGCACTAAGCATCCTCCTCTGAACTTAACTCAACGAGTAAATCAATTATATTCGTCTTAGACATCTTGCCAATAACCTGATCGTCTGAACTAATTACCGGTAAAGAATCAATCTGATGTTTGGAAATTAATTCCGCCGCTTTCAGCACCGTCATTTCTGATGTAACCGCAATGATGTTAGGCATTCTGGTCATGACAATTGCGACTGCAGTCTTTTCAGCTTGGCCTGCAAGCAAACTTCTTAGTAAGTCTTTTCTTGATACAACTCCGATGAGACTTTTCGACGATGAATCCACTACATAAAGTGAGCCAACATCATACATGAATAATGAAGTAATTGCATCATTTACCTTTGTGTCCGGGTAAACAATGACGGGTTGAATCATCACATCCGCCACTTTATACTGATTAAATTGCTCAAACAAAAGTGACTGAGGTTCAAGTCCTGAGTAGATATAACCGACTTTCGGTCTAGCATCCAGAACCCCGGTCATCGTTAATACAGCCAAGTCACTTCTCAACGTCGACTTCGCTAAACCAAGCTCTTCAGCAATAACATCACCACTTACCGGTTCTTTGCTTTTAACAATTTCAACAATTTGTTTCTGCCGTTGTGTGAAATTCATATTATTCCCTCACTTTACCATCTAAATATACCTGATTATTGATTTAATTTGATTGCACTTTGAGCTGCTGCCATTCGAGCGATCGGAATTCGGTAAGGTGAACAAGACACGTAAGAAAATCCTAATGACGCAAATAATTCTACTGATTTTGGGTTTCCTCCGTGCTCACCACAAATACCAAGTTTCATTGTTGAATTTACTTTCTTAATATTTTCAATCGCTATCTTCAGTAAAGCACCGACACCTTCTTCATCCACACGTTGGAATGGGTCATAGGCAAGTACACCTTCATTCACATACTGGTTTAAGAATTTCCCAGCATCGTCTCGTGAATAACCAAAGGCCATTTGTGTTAAATCATTTGTACCAAAACTACAGAAGTCACTGTGTTGCGCAATTTTGTCCGCAATTAAACTTGCTCTAGGTGTTTCAATCATCGCTCCAATTGTATACGGTACTTGAACTTGATGTTCTTCTAATATAGTTTCAATTCGCACTTGAATAATTTCTCTTAGGTAAGCCGTTTCACGCTCTGTACTTACTAATGGTATCATAATTTCAGGCTTAACGGCTATACCTTTACTATTTAACTCAATAGCTGCTAACATGATTGCTTCTGCTTGCATCAAATATAATCCTGGGTAAGTCATTGCTAAGCGGCAACCACGGTGTCCGAGCATTGGATTTAATTCTTTCAAACCTGTCAGCCTTTGCGAAATATCTTCAACTGAAACGTTTTGTTGGCTTGCAACAAGTTCAATATCTTGTTTAGAATTTGGTAGAAATTCATGTAAAGGCATATCCAGGAGACGTATTACCGTTGGTTTATCTTGAATCAATTCAAAAATCTCTCTAAAGTCACCTTGTTGATGGATTAAAATCGAGCCTATTGCATCTTTTCTTTCTTTATCACTGTTAGAAAGGATAAAGCGACGTAATTCTCTCAAAGGTTCTGGTTGAAAGAACATGTGCTCTGTTCTAACAAGTCCAATTCCTGTTGCCCCAAAGTCTAAGCCCGCTTGAATATCTAAAGGCGTTTCGGCATTCATACGCACTTTTACTGTCGCAATGTCATTTACCCAAGACATCACAGTATGGTAATTCTCATCTAAATCTGAATTTCGAGTTTGAATTGCTCCGACATAGAGTGATCCTGTGTCCCCATCGACTGAGATGATATCCCCTTCAACTAAACTACCACCAGGATAATGCAGGGACTTCTGCTCTTCATTAATCTCAAGTACATCACAACCTGCTACGCAACATTTTCCCATGCCTCGGGCAACAACGGCTGCATGAGAAGTCATCCCACCATGGTTTGTAACGATTGCCTCACTGACACTCATTCCTTCAATATCTTCAGGAGAAGTTTCGTGACGTACTAAGATGACAGGTTTACCTAGTGCCGACCATTCTTTTGCTGTTACAGCGTCAAATACTACATGTCCCATCGTTGCGCCTGGACTCGCTGGCAGACCATTGTCTGTCACTAATTCAGCTTGAGCTAAATCTTTCTCATCAAAAGTCGGGTGTAATAATTGATTAATCGATTCTGGATCAATCGTTAATAATGCTTCCTCTTTAGTTAAGATGCCTTCATTAACAAAATCGACGGCGATTTTGAATGCTGACTTTGCTCCTCTTTTTCCATTACGAGTTTGCAGTAGATGTAGCTTTCGGTCTTCGATTGTAAATTCCACATCTTGCATGTCTTTATAGTGCTGTTCTAATTTATTAGTCATGTCTAGTAATTCAGTATAGATTTCAGGCATACTTTCATTTAAACGGTTAATAGAGATGGGTGTGCGAATTCCAGCCACTACATCTTCACCTTGAGCATTCAATAGGAATTCGCCATATAATTGGTCTTCTCCTGTTGATGGGTTTCTTGTGAAAAGAACACCCGTACCACTTTCTTTGTTCTTGTTACCGAATACCATCTCTTGAATTGTTACTGCTGTTCCAATTGAATCTGGAATATTATTTAATTTTCGGTAAATTTTGGCTCGATCATTATTCCATGATTTAAACACCGCTTCAACCGCACCCATAATTTGTGCTTTGACATCTTGGGGGAATGCTTTACCAGCAAGATTTATATAGATTTCTTTATACTGCGAAATCATATCTTTTAGATCATCAGCTGTTAATTCGAAATCTTGGCTATAACGTTTATTTCTTTTAACTTGATTTAAAATATTATCAAAGTGTTTCATATCAATACCATACACAACATTCCCATACATTTGCAGAAGTCGACGATAACAATCATAAGCAAAGCGTTCATCTTGTGTGATTTGTGCAAAGCAAGCAACATTTGCATCATTCAAGCCTACATTCAATATTGTATCCATCATTCCTGGCATTGAAATCGTCGCACCACTTCTAACTGAAACTAAGAGTATATTTTCTGTGTCAGAAAATCCTTTCTTTGAACTTTCCTCCAAGCGAATTAATGCAGCATTTATCTCTGATTGTGTCATTGAATCCAATTCCTCACCATGTTCCAAATAATCGATACATGTTGCCGTCGTTATGACAAAGCCTTTAGGTACTGGTAAACCTAAGCGCGTCATCTCAGCTAAGTTACTCCCTTTACCACCTAATAACTCTTTCATCTCTAGGCTTCCTTCATTAAAATCGTATACATGTTGCATAATCTATGCCTCCTAAATTATTTAATGCGTCATAAATACAATTATATAATACGCATTATATAAAAGACATATGATGATTGATTGCAACATATATATTGTTTCGCATAAAGAAACAGCCTATGCTCAAAGCATAGGCTGTTAAACAATTAGTCATTGTAATCTTTAATCGCTTTACGTGAAAGCAAAATTCGATCAATCGCATCTTCATAATGTTTTGATGCATAAGTGTGAAATAATATATCCACGACATAAAACTGTACATGCAGAGAAGCAGTCGCCGCGCTACGATATAATTGTTCATTCGCTCTAACATGGCGTAACGTTACGTCGGCTTCTTCAGATAAACTATTCTTTCCAAACTGTGTAATCGCCATCGTCTGACAACCTGCTTTATTTGCAAGTTGCATTAACTTTATCACTTCTTTTGTTTCACCCGAGTTAGATATACCCACGAAAAGAGCCTTTTGTTGGTTCCCTGTTATGAGAGTAATCATCACATGTGCATCTTTTTCAACAATCGCTATCTTGCCAATACGGCGCCACTTTTGGGCAAAGTTTTCTGCCACGAGGTGAGAAGATCCCACCCCATATACATAAATAACATCTGCCTCTTCAATTTGCTGAATGGAAGCATTGACTTCTTCTTCTTTAATTAATGATGTTGTATCAACTAAAGATTGATGCGCATTTCCCAATAATTTTTCTTTAATTTCATAAAAATTCTCATCCTCACTTATATCAGAGTAACCTGAATCGGTTAATTTTGATAATTCGCTGGAAATCATTAGTTTCAACTGGGTATATCCATCAATATCTAAGCGTCTACAAAAACGAACCACGGTTGGAGCACTGGCACCCGCTTTTTCTCCCAACTGCTTAGCTGAAAGATAGATTGTGTCTTCTGGTGCATCTATAATTGCTTGAGCAATCTTCTTTTCCGCCTTAGGTAAACTCTCTTTGATTGATTTTATCAAGCCAATAATATTTGTCTCAGCCAAACAATCCTCACCACTTTTCTATAATATTAACGATTTACTTGAAGTTTAAATTTTTGCCAAGGTTTTATATCATCTAAGATAAACATTTCCTCTTCTCTTACTCTTCCTACAACATTACTCTTACCGCTGTTTTTCATATCCTTGAGGGCAATTTGTAATTCTCCAGCATAATGTCCGTACTCACTACTTTCAATAATGACATCACCTCGTCGGATGACTTCTACTGGATTTATGACATCAAACTGGTGTCCTTTGTATTTTACTCGGCTTTGGGTAGAGCGAATCATATTTTCACTGATATCGCCTCGGTTAAAGTGCAATGTATCGAATAAAATAGCTGTCTCAGTTTCAGGTAAATTCTCAATTGGATCAACGTTAAATACCGGCATTGTTAGATCTAATTCTTTTACTTTTTGTAATTCGTCCTCTGTTGGGAAGCAGTTAGATATAATTATATCATCGATGAGGTTTAATGTAATATAATGTTTTAATTGAACATCTAAAGGTAATTCCCGATGAATCTCTAATGTTGGCAGACCATCCGTGACTGGCCAAGGTCCATATGTATCTTTATTCTGACTTGTAATAAAGGCTGCCGTTCTTAACCCATATTGGCTAAATCGCTTTGTACATGCTTTGAAGAAATCGATTCCTAAACCACTATAACGGTGTGGATAAAAGTTATGACAAGCGATTAAATTATATTGGTTAGGTTGATAGTCCATGATGGTATCAATCGTATGTACATTATTACTCATATTAATCTCAATCAGCAAATCTTGCTCATTAAAAGTCATTAAAGCCTCTTCACTTCCGGTGAAGCCCATGTCTAAACGCAAGCCATCGGCTCCAATCTCTTTAAAGAATGATAAATCATCATAACTTATGTTTAACTTCTCAAAGATACGAGGGGCCACATCAACAATAATTTCAAAGCCAAGGTCTTTAGCATACTGATTCACTTCTATAAATTCAGATATGATTTGATCTTTGTTACCATCAGCTGATAGAAGACATGAAAAGATTCGACTGAAGCCACTTTCTGAAGCGGCTTTAATATATTCTTTGATACGTTGACTGTCATCTTTTTCTGGATAAATTGATATTCCTAGTTTTCTCATAATTACCTACCTTTTTACTTAATAAACGCCCTAGATTAATAGGACGTTTGAATGTGTGATGATATTTTATTCTGCGCTTGTATCTTGTTGTTCTTCGGCTAATAATTGGTTGTCATAAGTACGAACAAATGGATAATAAATTAAGACAGCGATGAGTGTTAAGACAATATTTAGTACTGCTGCTCTCCAGTCATTCCCCATAGAAAGGAAGGCTCCTATTGGGCCAGGTAACGTCCACGGTGCACTTGCGACTGTTCGACTGACAAATCCCCATTCTGTTGCGTACCAGGCAATTACAGCATTCACCATTGGAGCAACCGTGAATGGAATCATTAATGTTGGGTTCAAGACAACTGGTGCCCCGAAGATTAATGGCTCGTTAATATTAAAGATTGCTGGAACTAACGCTGTTTTACCTAAGGTTTTCCCATAAGTAGATTTAGTTGCGAACGCAAGTAATAATGCAAGACCAATCGTTGCTCCTGCACCACCGATATAGATAAACCATTGATAAAATGGCTCTGGAGCTGTATTCTGAATGGCTTCACCCGCAGCTAATGCGGTTGTATTTTGCTCTAAAAGGACTAACCATAAAGGTCGAGCTAAAGATCCAACAATGGATGCACCGTGAATACCAAAGATCCAGAAGAAATTCGTTAAGAACGTTAATAGTAATACCGAACCTAATGAGTCAGAAGCTGAAATAAGTGGTTCCATAAATGTTGCAATAATTCCGTGAACATCTATTTCCATCCACATTGTAATCGCTGATACGACAATTAGAATAATAGCAGTTGGCGTTAGGGCTTCAAATGAACGTGCCACTGAAGCAGGAACTTGTTCTGGCATAGAAATCTTGAAACCACTACGTTGAGTAAATCGATATACTTCAACGGCGAAGAAGGCACTCAGTATCCCGATAAACATCCCACCGGATCCAAGATTTGCCATTGGAATATTAAAGCCAGCTGGAATTTGTTCTAAATAAGTTGCCAATTCAGGATTCTGTGTAGCTAATTCAGTCACGCCATCAGTGACTGCAGGAATCATCACCGGGATGACAGTTAATAGATAAGCTAATTCTGCTAAAATCCCGCCTGATAAACCATCTAAATCGTAAGATTTTGCTAAAGAATACCCAATACCAAAGACAGCGTATAAGGTCATAATGTACATTGACATTCTATAAGGTAATAGAATCTTGAATTGACTCTCCATAATCCAATTTGAAATACCCCATGATTCAGGTAATGAGTTTGGTAAAAAGGCAATAACCATAAACATAGAAGCAACAATAATGATCGGTAATGTCGCAACAATACCATCACGAATGGCTCTTAAGTGACGTTGCTCACCTAATTTTGCCATCGGTGTCGAAAGATGTGAATCAATCCAATTCGCTATGTTTTCAAACATTTTTTATCCTCCTTAGTTGAATAAATCACTGGCTTCATTTTTAATTTGCTCTAATAAAAATTTCCCACCGATGGGTGAATAACCTTTAGGTGCAATTAATAAGATTGGCACATTGGCTTTGTCAGCATCTGCTTTAAACGTATCAAATCTGTGACGCACTTGCGGTGCTACTAATGCTAAATCATACTCTCTTCCTACTTCATCAGAAAAGGCAGAAGTACTTATTTCATTTACTTCAAAATCCAATCCATCTTTTTGAGCTGCTTCTTTTAACGACTTCGCAGCAATGGCACTCGACATTCCACCGGCACAAACTAATAATATTTTCATTCTAATTCCTCCTTAAAATAAGACAGCAGCATAATAAATTCCAAATAACATGACAAAAGCTAAGACTGAAAACACGCCCCCTAACCAAAGAAAAGCTTTACCTAATTTCTTTTTGTTTTGAATTTTTTCTTGGATAAAACCTATACCATAACCAATGACTAGACTTAATAGTGTAATTACTACTAAAAGCATATTTCTTGGAATGTATTCAATAATAGTCATTCCAATGGTAAATGTTATAAATATATACAACATCAGTAAAAAGGCATTTTTGAAACTGAGTGTTGGAACTTGCGTTCTTGCTTTTGTTTCTGATCTGTTTTTAGCCATCATCATCACCTTTCACCTTTTATGCTTAACTTAATTTCTTCTCCAACTCATTCAATCGTTTATTCTGTCTAATGAGTATATTCGCTAAATCCCTTACTTCCATCGCAGTCATCAAGTGATCTTGGGCATGGACGAATAAAACTGAAACCGTAATATGGTTTCCATTCACTTCATCCGTAATAATGCTTGTTTGTACTTTATGTGCTTTTTTCAAAAACTCATTCGCCTCAACAAGTAATTCCTCGGCTTTCTCGTACTCCCCTTTTTCTGACGCTTCGATTGCTTCATAGGCTAATGACTTCGCATTGCCTCCATTAGAAATAATCTCGAAAATAATTTCTTCCATTTCATCGCTCCTGTCTCATTTTTAATGAATACGTTTTCACACATTGATAATAACATACATTTACTTAAATTGAAATATCATTTCGTGTATTTTAAAAATAAATGAAATTTTCTTCAATAATCAGCAAAAAAACTCAACAAGATTTTGAGCTTGTTGAGCTATTATAATATTTAAGGTGCGTATTGAATTTTACCTAAGATGGCTGGTTTTGAAGCGCCAGTGGCACTTGGGACATTTGACGGTTGTTTATGAAGAGTTTCGTTGGCTAATATAACAAACGCAATCGCTTCTTTCGCATCTGAATTGAACCCAATATCCTCCTGAACTAAAATAGACACTTCTGGCATTAATTCTGACAAGTACTTTCTTATGGCTTTATTATGACTTCCCCCACCAGAAATGATTAATTCATCGAGAGTATGTATTTTCTCTACGTATTCGTAGTAGTGATAACTGATGCAATACGCTGTGAACCAAGTTAGTGTCGCCACGACATCTTCTGCTTTACTTGATTTATATCTTTTTAATATAGGCGCCACATAATCATCGCCAAACATTTCTCGACCTGTTGATTTTGGAATGGGTAACTTTAAATATGGATGACCTTTCAATTCAGCTTGGAGTTGAGGAATGAATTCACCACTCAAGGCTGATTCTCCCCCATTATCATAGTTTTTCTGAAAATAATGTTTCATTGCCGAGTCAATCATCATATTTGCTGGTCCTGTATCAAATGCTACAATATCGTTGGAATCCATTGTATTTGGGACGATTGTAATATTTCCTATGCCACCAAGATTTTGTAAACCTCTGGATTTATTCTTATCTGCGTACACTACGTACTCAGAATATGGAACTAAAGGGGCTCCTTGCCCACCTAATGCAACATCGATCACGCGAAAATCACTAATCACTGTACAGCCACAACGTGCTGCGATGACGCCACTTTCACCCAATTGCATTGTATTTGCAACGTATTCATTATTAGGAAAAGGATGGTGGTAAATTGTTTGACCGTGACTGGCAACAAAGTCCAACTCAGTTGTTTCGATCCTAGCTTTTTGACAAATTTGTTTAACTCCATCAGCAAACAATTCACCTAATTCAAAGTTTAGCGATGACAAATCGGCTGGTCGAATGAACTCATTTGCAGCACATTGACGAACTTTTTCTTGAATTGCTTGAGGTAAATCATACGTATCAAATTCAATTAAACGCACACTCGTATCCGTTCCGGAGCCTAATATTTCACATAAGGCGACATCAATTCCGTCTAAAGATGTCCCCGACATAATTCCAACTGAAAGCATAAACGACCTCCTCTTTATTTATTGCGCAGGTTCAAAGACTTGATTATCCACTTGCGAAACAAGCATTAAATATATGAATCCTGAAAAACTATAGGCCATTAAATCTTCAAAAGTAGCTGTTGAGTCACCCACAACTTGCCCATCTTGAATAATTAATAAACCACCTTCGCCAATATTTGTTGACTCTTTTGGATAGCCTACTCCGTACGCATACTCACCGTCTACTTTTATTTGTCCAAACCCATTTAATTCAAAATTTTCAACCTCTACCAATTCATCCACACTTGCATTGTCAGATACTAGAGCTGAATGGTCAGTAGTTGAAACTAATCCGTCTGCCATAAAGGCAAGTGATAAAGTAGTAATCCCCGTATAAATTAAATTCTCATTCACAAAATAAAAATCAACTTGAGCCCAGTCTTCAATACCGGTGGTCGGATTTAAATCCCCTTCTTCAGCCCGATAAATAAAACTAATCGTTGCAGTTCCATCTTCTGCCGATTCCTCAGCAACTTCAATATCCTCATCTGGATTATATGTTTCAAGAACTTGAGTGTAAGATGTTCCTGGATCCATTGTTTCTAAATCTGCTAATTGATACTCTTCGATAGCAGTTTGATAATCTTCCCAAGCTTGATCTAACATTTTATTCTCCTGAGCTGTGTCTTCAAACAATGTGAGTGCCCAATCAGGTATCATTTCAAAGTCTGTGCTTGTTGTTTCTGATGTTGCATGAACATGATTTATTAGGGGACCAAACATCGTGAATAGAAGTAACATGACTAAACTTTTTTTCATATTTTTCATTTTTATTTCCACCCTTCCATATAAAGCAGCAACCTATCTTGTTTTATTATACTGAAATCCCTTTCATAGTGGTACTAATATGAGTTATTTTGTAACCGTGTGAGTGGTCGCTTTATTATCTCTATGATACAATTGATATAATATAAATTAATAGGAGGATCAAATGTCAAACCAAATTAACAAAAAATATGCGCCACTTTTCGAACCCTTGCGTTTACCTAATGGAATTGAGATTGCTAACCGCTTTTCGTTAAATCCATTAACAACGAATGCATCATCCCGTGAAGGCTATGTCACTGAGGAAGAAACTCTTTATGCCGAAAGACGTAGCAAATCTGCGCCTCTTCAAATAACAACTGCTGCGTATATCGAAGATTATGCACAATTGTTCGAGTTTGGACCGAGTGTTCGTGACGACAGTTATATCTATGGTTTATCTAAATGGGCCGAAGCTATGAAAAAAGATGGTGCGAAAGCCATACTACAATTAACTCATGCCGGTCGTTTTGCGAAAGTAACTTTGCGCGATTACGGCGTAGTATATGGTCCAAGCCAAATGAGTTTAAAAACTCCGATTGAACACGAAGTTTTACCTATGTCTAAAAGAAAAATTAACCACGTGATTCAACAATATGCTGACGCGACACGCCGTGCCATTGAAGCTGGATTTGACGGAGTTGAAATTTCGAATGCTCAACGCCTATTACCACAACAGTTCTTCTCACCTTTCTCAAATGAACGCGATGACGAATACGGTTCTCAAACATTGGAAAATCGTGCACGTTTCGGTGTTGAAGTGATGAAAGCTGTTCAAGGTGCTATTGATGAGTCAGGTGTTGAAAACTTTATTCTTGGCTTTAGAGGAACACCTGAGGAAACGCGTGGATCTGAAGTTGGCTATACTGTAGATGAGTTTAATCAATATTTTGATTGGCTATTAGAAGTGTCAGATATTCAATACTATGCGATTGCTAGCTGGGGGCGCGACATTTATAAAGCAACTGCCCGCGCTGGAAAACACGAAGGCGAATTAGTTAACAAAGCAGTTTATGATCATATTAATGGACGTGTTCCAGTCATAGCAACAGGTGGGATAAATGACCCCGATAAAGCACTAGAAGCTTTAGAAAATGCTGACATGATCGGAATGTCATCTGTGTTTGTTACTGAACCAGATTTTGTTCAAAAATTGGAAATTGGTAAAGAAGGTGACATCAGACTTGGCTTTGAATTAGATGAGCTGGCTGATTTAGCGATTCCGAGACGCGCTTTCAAAGATTTAATCGAATTTATGGACTTCGGTGGATCGTTACCTCAAGAAACGCGCGATGAATTCCGTAAACTGACTCAACAAGACGACACAAGTTACTTTAAAGAGTTTAAATAGCAAAAAACGACTCAATCCTATGCGGTTGAGTCGTTTTTTTGGTTTAGGTAGGAAATTTAATGTGAATCCTTCTTAATTTATTGATTTTCTGCGTGGAAGTGACACTTTGAGTTTCCATAGTATCGCTCACCAACCATAAACCGATTAATCTGCTCGTAAAGCAATCGCCGCGTCTTTATTAGCTGCCATTTTAGCAGGAATGTGTCCACCTAGTACAGTTAGGATCGTGCTGATGATTACTAATACGAGTGCGTGTACTGGATCTAGTTGGGCAACATTAGGTAATTCCGTCAACGATTCGATTACTGAGTTTATTGGGAAAGTCAGTAAGTAAGCGACGACGATTCCTATAACACCTGAGAAGACCCCAAGAATTAATGTTTCAGCGTCAAATACACGTGTGATATCTTTCTTACGAGCACCTAAGGCTTTCAGTACACCAATCTCCTTCGTTCTTTCAAGTACAGACGTGTAAGTAATTATACTAATCATAATCATACTTGTAATTAATGAAATAGCTGCAAAGGCGATTAACACATACGTGATCGCATCCATTAAGCCTCCAGTTAATTCTGTCATCGTACCAGCTAAGTCAGAGTAAATAATTTTATCTTCATTAGCCTTACCTTCATTAAATTCATCAAGGTATGCCAACACTTCATCTTTAGCTTCGAAATTGTTCGGGTAAATCATAATTGTATTTGGTATTTCATTGGCACTTAAGAAAGTCATTAATTGATCTTTTGATTCACCTTCTAAAGGTTCATTTGTCATCACATTAACATCGGATTCTTCTTGTGCTTGAACGACATCAGATTCTTGATTTTCGTTTACAACTTTTTGAGCGAGTAAATCACTGTACGCAATACCTGGAGCTAATAAGTCCATTGGTGAGTCTTCTTTAATTCGAAGAACGCCTGAAACTGTGATTATTTCATTTGAATCATTATTGTAAACCTCTTCTAAATCTTGGTTTGGTACATAATTACCTGTAGGTAACTCTTCATAATAAGCATTATTATAAACTAATGCAATTTTAGTTCCGACAATATCTTCAAATGGAATCGCGTCACCTTCTTCTACTTCAAATCCTAAATTATTCAAGCCATGTAAGTTCGCTTCGTTATTCTCATCGACAATTAGGACGACTTCATTTTCATTGGCTGGATAATTTCCAGAAAGGACATCATAGTTATCTTGTAAGAATGTATTGTTGCCAGAATCTAAGTTATGCGGGAATGTTGAGACACCAACACCCGTCATGCTTGAGACCATATTCATCATATCACCAGTGATTTGATTTTCGCTATCAACATTTGAAAATCGAACCATTTGTGGCTCGCCATCAATTTCACGCATTAAATTCAACTGCGTGCTACGCGCATAGTTAATATGTTGACTTAACGCCGGATCAATATTTTCCACATAATCAATAAATTCTTCATCAATTGGATTAATATGTTGTAAATTCTCTCTCGGATCCACATCTGCGACTACTTCTGATGTCTCAGGAAAAGGTTCGCCGCTATCTTGAATATTCGTCAGATTCTCTGCGGATGTATCTTGAGCAATTTGAGAAATCGTAATCGGAAACTGCGCTAATGTTTCTGCTTGTGTTTGGTCAATTTGCTTTTGGAAACCATTTGATAAAGATAGGACGACTGCTATTCCGATGATTCCGATACTGGATGCAAATGCAGTTAGGAACGTCCGTCCTTTTTTAGTCCAAATATTTTTAAATGATAAGCTTAATGCTGTAAAATAGCTCATCTTAGTACGTTTTAAATTTAATTTATCTGCTTCAACCGTATTGTCATATGGATTTGAGTCATTAACCATTTGACCATCGCTAAATTCAATAACGCGATTGGCATAATTTTCAGCTAATTCAGGGTTATGTGTGACCATAATCACTAATTTCTCAAGTGATAGTTCTTGAATTAACTCCATAATTTGAATACCAGTATCTGAATCTAATGCCCCTGTGGGTTCATCACATAGTAAAATATCTGGATCATTTGCTAACGCACGTGCAATGGCTACACGCTGCATTTGTCCTCCGGATAATTGATTTGGTTTTTTATTTAAGTGATCTCCTAAGCCAACTCGTCTTAAGGCATCTTCCGCTTTTTGACGTTTTTCCTCTTTCGAAACACCACTTAATGTCATACCTAATTCCACATTATCAGTAATGCCTAGGTGACTAATTAAATTGTAACTCTGGAAAACAAAACCAATAGAGTTATTTCGATAAGCATCCCAATCTGTATCTTTAAAAGATTTAGTTGATTGCCCATTAATAATCATATCTCCACTATCGTAGCGGTCAAGTCCACCGACCACGTTTAGAAATGTTGTCTTCCCTGAACCACTTGGCCCAAGAATTGCTACGAATTCTTTTTGACGAAACGCAACAGATACATCATCTAATGCTTTCGTAACTGTATTTCCTACTTTGTATACTTTTTTGAGATTTTTTAACTCTAGCATACTTCACTTCCTTTATATATATTTTAAGATTGAATTTATGTCCACCTTTTACTTTACCACTGATTTATTGACTCTACATTAATTAATCCCTTTTTAAGAAAATATTTGTAAAAAATCTGACTTTGTGGTACATTTTGAATAATAAAAAGATAGGTGGTGTACAAATGATTATTATCTAAAAAAGCAGCTTTAGGAAAATAGACACACAAGGTTTATTTTCTGCGGTCTTTTTTAGATGATAATTGTGCATCCTACAGGCTTTTTTGGTATACCAAACTGCCTACTAATATGCCCTTTCCTAAAAACGGCCGTGCTGCAATCTCATTGTAGTCGGCCGTTTTTTTGAATATGAGGTGAATATTTATGTTACAAATTAAAAATTTAACTATACGACATCGATATGATTTATCGATTTTAATGGAAAATGTCAACTTCGTGGTGAATTCGGGTGATAAACTCGCGATTATTGGACAAGAAGGTAATGGTAAATCAACATTGCTGCACTATATCTTACAACAAAATCACATCCACAGTTACTTAGATATTTCTGGTGAGCTGGTCAATCAGTTTAGTAAAGTAGGCTATCTACCACAAGCTCTACCGGAAGAATTATTAGAAGAAGAGATTGAATCATTTTTCTTTGCGGATATAGACGTCGCAACACTTGATTACACTGAATTATATAAATTTGGGAGTCAACTTGCCTTTGATATTGACAGATTATACTCCCAACAAACACTGAAATCACTTTCTGGTGGTGAACGCATTAAAGTTCAACTTCTTAAATTGCTCATGATCGGCTGTGATTTATTACTATTAGATGAACCATCCAATGATTTAGATATCGAAACTTTGAATTGGTTGACGAATTTTATAAAAAATACAACACAAACGGTCATCTTTATCTCCCATGATGAAGCCCTGTTAGAAGAAACTGCTACAAGTGTCTTACATCTTGAAAGATTGCAACACAAAGAACGCCCTGTAGCAACCTTCGCCAACTTACCCTATAGTGACTATATTAGCCAAAAAGAATCCAAGTTTAATCAACAAATGAAAGTTTCATTGAAGCAACGCGAAGAACACGATAAAAAGATGGCACGTCATCATCGCATCGAACAAAGTGTGACACAACAGTTAAGAGCTGCGCATGATGCAACTGCTGGTAGATTGCTTGCCAAGAAAATGAAAGCAGTCAAATCTACGGGGAATCGCTATGACCGCGAAACTGAAAATTTTGACGAAGTCCCAATAAAAGAAGATCCTATTGATATTCGTTTTTCGAATACCCAGCCTGTTCCTCAAGGTAAACAAATTCTTAATCTATATAATGAAACGATAGAAATTGATGACAAAGTTTTAGCCAAAAACCTTAAACTAACTGTGAATGGGTCTGACAAAATCGGTATTATAGGACAAAATGGTATCGGTAAAAGTACCTTCTTAAAGAAAATTGAGCAAAAATTGGTGAATACTGATGCAGTAAAAGTTGGTTATATGCCACAAAATTATGAAGACATCCTTTCACCCGAAGATACTCCCATTAGTTTCTTAAGTGAAACTGGTTCGGCTGAAGAAAGAACACAAATTATGACTTACTTAGGTAGCATGAAGTTTTTGCCTGATGAAATGTCGCATTCTTTCAACGCCCTTTCTGGTGGCCAAAGAGCAAAACTATTCTTACTAAAATTTGACCTACAAAAACAAAATGTATTGTTATTAGATGAGCCGTCAAGAAACTTTTCAGCTACATCGCAGGGTGAATTAAGACAAAACTTTAAAGACTTTCCTGGTGTAATCATCACGGTATCGCATGACCGCCGCTTTTTACAAGCTGTATGTAATCGTATTGTTGAATTAACACCAGATGGCTTTGTTGATCGAAGTGATATGTTGAAGGAGTAGACGACTTTGATTAGTCTTCATAAGCTTTTGGGTTCTATATAGGAATCTGCTTAAATTTTTTCAGAAATGAAATGAGCCCACTAATGAAATGGACATATCTCTGGTTGTCCACGTTCATAGGACCAGTATAAATCTGCCAAAAACAAAATAAAAAAATAAGCCAGTTTAGACTTTTAAATCGTCTAAACTGGCTTATTTCAATTGATTCTTAATTAATACTAATTAAGCTTCTTGAACTGCAGGGTATACAGAAACTTGCTTTTTGCTGTGTCCTTTGCGCTCAAATTTAACAACACCGTCAACTAGTGCGAATAATGTATCATCCCCACCACGACCTACGTTGTTACCTGGGTGGATTTTAGTTCCACGTTGGCGGAAAATGATTGATCCACCTGTAACAGTTTGTCCGTCAGATGCTTTTGCACCTAAACGTTTAGCGATTGAGTCACGACCGTTTTGTGTCGAACCTCCACCTTTTTTCGTAGCGAACATTTGTAAATTAAGTTTTAACATTCCAATGCACCTCCTATGATATGAATTCTTTTTCGTATATATTTATAAATTCAGGATAACTTTCTGCCAGCACTTCAAAAGCAAAATGCAAATGTTGAAGTAATAACTGCGCATCATGAGTCACTGATTTACTTAAATTTGAAGGTAGCGTTACTTTTAAGTAACCTCCCTCAATTTCGTTTACTTCCGTTTCAACTTCAATGTTCAACAATTGAACTAATGAATTCTCAACTGAAATAACTTGACTCGATACTGCCGCACAAACAATATCATAACCTGGATCAGCATAACCTGCGTGACCCGTCATTAAGACTTGTTTAATGTGCTTATGAGTATCGCGATAAAATGATATGTTAATCATTATTATGCGTTAATTGAGTTAATTGTAACTTTTGTATAAGGTTGACGGTGACCCTGTTTAGTATGAGAGTCTTTACGACGTCTGTATTTGAAGATTGTTACTTTTTTACCGCGACCTTGTTTTTCAACAGTCGCTTCAACAGTAGCACCTTCTACAAATGGAGCACCAATTTTAGTGTCTTCTCCACCTACTAATACAACTTCATCAAAAGTGACTGTGTCACCTTCGTTAACGTCTAACTTCTCAATGAAGATTGTTTGTCCTTCTTCAACTTTTACTTGTTTTCCGCCAGTTTTAATAATTGCGTACATTCAAGCACCTCCTATATTTTTATTGTCAGAGTAATCACTTACTCCTACACCGAGACTCGCCATTTTAAGTGGATGTTTCCATCACTTATATACTTAAGATGTGCGGTTGCAGATGGGTGCACAAATACAACAGTAGTATCATAGCAAAATAATAGATAAGCGTCAACTATTTTTAATAATTATTCATAAAATTTCATTGCTTTTTGATACATAGGTAAAAGCTCATCAACTGTCTTTGCTAGCCAAACTTTATAGTCTTCTTCAGACTGTAATTGATGGTTCATCTTAGGTTCAATTCTCCCAATCATAAACTCTGCACTTTTAACTATTTCTAGACGTTCGAATAACTTAGCTAAATCCGCTTCTTGAATCGTTTCATAAGCCAATTTGGTATGATTGGGAATAATCATTATATCCTCAGGTAAAGATTGAAACACTTCAATATCGTCCTGAAAGAGTTTCGCAATATCTTTTTGATATAAGATATTATCAATAAAAGACAACATAATAAAAAGATACTCTCCCTTAATCCCAATTTGAAAATGAGGATATTTCTTATAACCACGGTTATCTCCACCAATGGCACACCAAGTTGATTCTAGCTCGTGAACTGAGCGTTGGATATGCTTTGCGACATGAACTGGCAAGGATTCAGTTGAATTCAATTTTGTTTGAATATGCTCCGAAATGAAATGACCATAATATCTAAATAATGGTTGGATTTCTGAGCGAATCAAAGCCATCTGTGTGTCTAAGCCTTTAATATTGAAGAGATTGAATTCCTCTTCTGTAAAAATATTTTCCATCACATTCCCCTATTTCATTACATCTTTAATTACACGCATGGCATTTTGGAAACCAAATTTTTCAATAGTTCCGTAATCCCAGCCTGAATGCCATAAGGCATCAAATAACAGATTCATCTTATCTGGGCCATCAATTTCTAACTCACCGCTCATGCCGTCAAAGTCTGTTCCTAAAGCGAGGACTTCTGCACCACCAATGTTACGAATGTGGTCCAAGTGTTCAATCATAACTTTAATGGTCGATTGATTTTGCGTTATATCTTTATTTAAGAATTTGCCAAAGAAATTCAGACCAATGACTCCACCAGACTCAGCGATTTTCTTGATCATATCGTCTGATAAGTTTCTTGGATGCGGTGAAAGAGCTCTTGCATTTGAGTGGCTCGCAATGATTGGTTTCGTTGACGTTTCAATCACATCATAGAACCCACCATCAGATAGATGCGAGACATCAATTACCATGCCTAGGCTATTCATTAATTCGATAGCTTCAAAGCCGAATTTCTTTAAGCCTTTTCGCATGTCGTTCTTGTCAAAACTATTCGGGTATCCAATAGAATTTTCTTTATTCCAAGTAAGTGTGACTAATCTAAAGCCCATCTCGTATAGATCTTCTAAGCGAGTGAGATCTTCCCCAATCGGTCTGCCGTCTTCTAAAGTTAAGAATATCGAGATATTATTAGCCATTTGGTTGCTTCCAAGTGTCTCATAGTTAGTTGCTAATTGAATGCTATTACTAAACTTATCAATACTTTCTTGTAAATGTTTGTATAGTTGATCGATGTATTCTTTATCGCTAATTATTGGTCTATTTTGCTTTTTAAATATGGCTTCATTTAGCATGAAAACAGCTAAAAATTGTGCCATCGCTCCGCCTTGACTTAATCGTTGAATATCAAGGTGTGTTAGAGAATTGTGCATTAAAGAATCGGCACCTGATAACGACGTATGCATAAGTGTGTCTGCATGTAAATCAATGAACTTCATACATAAACCCTACTTTCTATAATTGAATTAAACGAACCATTGCATCTGTTAGAGCACCCAAAACGGTAGGTATGGCTGATAAATTAAAGTATTCATCTGCCTGATGTGCGCGGTTTTCCATACCATCATTTAAGTATGTGATTCCGAATGCGACACCAACTCCCTGGAATAATTTGGCATAAGTAATGCCCCCACTATAAAATGCAGGCTGATCCTCTGAAATCCAATCATCATAAACTCCCATTAATTGATTTACATAGGGATTATCCATTGAAATTTCAGTAGGTGGGAAGTGGAAATGGTTCCCAATAATAAAATTTGGAAACTTACTTTCTAAAGTTGTTTGTAATTGGTCTTTAGTAACCGGATTAGGGAAACGAATATCTACCACAAGTCTAAGTTCACCATCTGTTAAATGACATTGTGACGGATTCACAGTCGGTGACCCCATAGGTTCATAGTGTGATTTTAAGTCTAAACCAGCACCGTTGTAGTCATTAAAAGCTGCATTAAATGGCACTGCCCATTCTTCATCTAATTTCTCCGCTAGCAATTTGAATAAGTGTGCGAGTGCATTTTCTCCTAATTCAGGCTTAGAACTGTGTGCAGATTTCCCATAAATAGTTAAACTATTACCAACTAACGCATGTTTGAAAGTTAATTCCTCAAGTGCTTCAGTGACTTTATCTATCGCTTCTTCTTTAAGAATGACATCAACACGATCATTAATCGCATTTTCAGAGTTAATTGTTTCGATTGTGTCAACTATCGTTGATTGAATTTCCCCTTCTAATGAAAAGGCTGCATCCCCTTTTTCACCAAGTGTTATTTGGAATGATGAATCTGGTGTAAACATAAAGTTTGGTAAGCCATTTTGTTCTACATAGTATACAATATCTTCGAATGAACTCTCTTCATCTGTTCCTACTACGAGACGTAAATTATGGCTTAAAGTTAAATCCATTTCTTTAATCATTAGTAAAGATACATAGGACAACCAAACAGCCACTTTCATATCTTGAGCACCACGTGCGTAGAGATGATCTCCTACAATTTCTGCTCCAAATGGATCGTAATTCCAACCATCTCCAACTGAAACGACATCCATGTGTCCAACAACGTCAATACGTTTGTCAGTCTTTTCAGATGCAGGTAGTTCGATAACTAAATACTGGCCTTTATCGTTAAAAGTATTAAAGCCATCCTGATCGGCTCTTTCCTTCATCCAAGCAAGTCCGTTCGCGATACCTTCACCGTAAGGTGCTTCTTCAGAAACAGTCTTTTCTTCGTATATTGTGGGAATCTGTAATAAGTCAACCATTCCTTCAATGATCATATCATTGTGCTGTTCTGTCAATTGTTTAATTCGTTCTGCTAAATCCATTCAACCAAATCCTCCCGTAAATACTTATCTTCAATTATAAATATGATATAAAGGCTTACATTCTTATTAAGTTTAACATATTTATATTCATTTAAAAAAAGAGCCGTCAGTAATATTACAAACGGCTTCTTTGATATTTCTTTAGATTAACTCTATATATTTTTCAATTAACTCATCATACTCGCCATTTTCAACCATTTCTTCAACAACGCCATTAATGACTTCTAACAAATCTTCGTTATCTTTATTCAAAATAACTGATTGACCTGTCTGAGCTTCTTCATCAATGAATGGGAATTCTTCTAAAAGAACTAGTTTACCATCATTTTGCTTTATAAATTGAGCTGCTGCGACTTCGTCTAATAAAACAGCATCTAAACGGTTTGTTAATAGTGATTGAATTAAATCATTATTTTTCCCTAGAGAAGTTAAATTTGCATCAGGGAATTCACTTAGAATGATTCCTTCTTGAATTGAAGCTTTTTGAGCACCTAAGCGTTTCTCAGCAAAAGCTGAGACATCTTCAAACTGTTCTGCGTCTTCAGCACGAACAACGAAGTAATCTGTTGTTTCATAATAAGGTGTTGAGAAATCAACTTGCTCAGCACGGTCTTCAGTATAACCCATACCAGCAATTAAGATATCCACACGATTTGTCTTTAACGAAGGGATTAAACCGTCAAAGCCCATATTTTCAATAACGAGCTCTACCCCAATTTCGTCGGCAATCTTTTGTGCTAAATCAATATCTGCTCCAATAATTTCCTCTTGCCCATCTTCGATAGAAATCCATTCGAAAGGCGGATAATCAGCCGATGTTCCAACAACAAGTTGCCCTTTTTCTTTAATGCTCTTTAGCGTTGTTTGTGCTTTTGCGTTTGATAATGGTAAGACAAGTGATGCTAATAACATCACAGCTGTGATAACTTTCATTATTTTTTTCATTGTTACGCCTCCTGATATTGTCCGCTGATGCTTTCTTTATCGCCTATTCTTCCGTTTGTTCAGCGTTTAATTCTGTATTCTTAGTTACGATTTCTTCCATTTGTTCTGATTCAGTCACATCAGCGATAACTTCATTGATGGCTTCCATTAACTCAGTGTTACCTTTAGCCGTTACAGCAGCGAAACCTTCGTTTTCTTCTTCAACTTGGATGTCGTCTAGTAAGACAATTGCGTCACTGTTTAAGTTAACGAATTCACCAACGACGATACCGTCCATTAAGACTGCATCCACTCGTTTTGATTTTAGAGCTTCGATAAGATCGCCATTTTTGTTCATTGATACTAATTCAGCATCAGGAAGAACATCATTTAGTAAACTTTCTTGAATTGTACCTTTTTGAACACCAATCTTTAAATTAGCGAAATCTTCAATTGACTCAAAGTTTCCTTCTTCTCCAACAGGGACAACGAATTTACTATTTGTTTCATAATAAACTTCTGAAAAATCCACTTGCTCAGCACGTTCTTCAGAATAAGTCATTCCTGCAAGAACCATGTCTACACGGCCTGAGCTAACTGAAGGAATTAAACCATCGAATGATGTATCTTCAATAACTAACTCAACACCAATTTCATCGGCAATTAATTGTGCTAGATCCGCATCAATCCCAACGACTTGTGCTTCGCCTCCATCTAGGACTACCCATTCAAATGGTGGGAAATCAGCGCTTGTACCTACGACTAATTCACCTGCTTCTTGAATATCAGCTAATGTTTTTTGTGCTTCTGCTGGTTTCACTGATGCGAATAAACCTATTACGACTACGACAGATAATAATACTTTCATCATTTTTTTCATTTTTATTTCTCCTTTTTGTTTTTCTATTTAATTCAACTTCAACGCGACTGTTAAATATTAAGCCTTATTTACAAATGCATACAAAAATACCCGTCTCTAGTTCCTTCGAACATAGAGACGGGTTTGAGACCGCGGTACCACTCTAGTTAACTCCTCTAAATAAACTAGAAGAATTCCCTCAAAATTGTTAACGCTCAGACAGCGAAGCAAGCTACTTATTCACTTGCCTGTCTCATAAGTGCGGTTCAACAATAATTCATCGGTAAGCTTCCACTCTACCTTACCTCGCTTTGATGAGCTTTATTGTCTACTCTCTTAATCTCAGACTTAATTTATTAACTTGAAATGAGTTTAGCAATTCTTATAAGATAAGTCAACTGTTTTTATCATTTTATTAAAAAAACTTTCATTCTGCCGTTTTTTTATCATTTCATTCTAATAATTAGAATATTATGTAATCTTCGTAACCTAACCAATTTAATAAGCTTCGTGTTGGGAAATAAAGAATAATCGCCATCACAATATTAAAAATCAATGTCGGGCTTAATCTTGAAACTAAAAAGCCAGTCATAGAAATCATTGACGTGCCTAATTCATTATAAAAGACGTAAACTAAGGCATCGAGGATTACAATCCCTACAAAGAATAACATCGCATGAACTGGCATCTTCTTTGGAAAATACTTTTTAACTTTAATAATTGAATAAGCGATGATGAAATATAAAGTAGCATAAACACCTAAAACGGTTGTGTTATACGAATCATAGAATAACCCAAACATAAAACTATAAATTAAAATATTACTTTCACGAAAATAAAAAGCAAATGTCACAATATAGTACAAAGTGATATGTGATACGATCACTTGGCCATTCCCTAAAAATGCAGCTGGAAATATGGCTGGTAAGGCTGCATCAATAATTGTTGTTAGGAATAAAATCACAGGAATTGTCCACTTTAATCTTTGCCAACGATTGATTCTCATCTATTCACTCTGCCCTTCACCGATAATCACTGTGACAAAACGAATATCAGTCATCTCACCCGCAGGTTCAATTTCAACAACTTGGAATAAGCCATAATCATCCATATAAGATTCAGCTACTTCCCCAATTAATAAAGTAGCAGGTGTGATTCCACCAAGACCTGATGTAATAACCATATCACCACTTGCCACTTCTGCTGCTGGATCGACTTGAGTCATAATATAATGTCCGGTTCTTGGATCATATGAACTCACGATACCATTGGCTGATGAATCACCTTGCGTTTGGATTCTTGCAGAGACCATGCTTTCGTTTTGTTGTTGTGTTGTTAATAACATCACTTTAGAACTCATTGGGTTTACTTCGACAATACGTCCAATTAAACCATTCCCAGCCATGACAGACATGTCTTTTTTGATACCTTCATTGGCCCCAACATTAATTGTTAGAGTTTCCATCCATTGGTCAGGGTTTCTAGAAATGACCGTGGCATTGACACGAGTAAAGTCACTTAACGTCTCTGATAAATCTAATTCTTGACGCATTTTTTCATTTTCTGTTTCTAAATCTGCAATTCTTACTTGCATCTCATCGATTTCATCAATTTTAGATTTTAAACTTTGATTTTCTTCAAAGGTATTTATTAATTCATCAACTGAATCAACAAAATTCACTACGATATTCACGGGAGCAGAGAAGACTCTTCCTACCCACGCACCGGTTTCATTGACTGCACTACTGACAACATTAGTAGTCCCATTATTCAGTGAAAAGAATACCAATGAAATTACGGCTATACCTGAGATAAGTAATCCGATTAATTTCTTATTATTTAACATTCATTCCTCTTCCTTACCTAAAAAACTCTAGCGTGAGCGACGCTCGTGTTCTTTACCTTGTTTATTTAGTTCTTTCAGCATCTTTCCTGCACCAATTGCGACACTATCGAGAGGTATCTTAGATAAGTGCACAGGGATACCAATTTCGTCATACAATCTTTCAGGTAGACGCTTCAATAAGGCGCCACCGCCCGATAGGACAATGCCAGATTCCATTATATCAACAGAAAGCTCAGGTTTCGTCACTTCTAACACTTGTTTAATTGACGTTACGATCATCGAGATGACTTCATCTAAGGCTTCAGAAACAACCTTAGCATATATAATTCGCTCATCAGGAACACCAGTTGCGATATTACGACCTTTAACGACCATCTTATCATTTTTATCATATTCAGTAAATTTCGCATTCCCAATTTCTATCTTCAATGCTTCTGCTTCACCGTAACCAATGGCTAATTGATAATTTTCACGAACAAATGCTTGAATCGCTTCATTCATGCGATTCCCACCAGCACGAGTTGTAATATTATCTACAACTTCACCATAAGAGATGGTCGCAACATCCGTTGTTCCACCACCAATATCGACCACCATCTTTCCGCGGGGTTCGGATATTGATAAGTCAGCACCTAAAGCTGCTGCAAACGGCTCCTCAATGATCATAGCACGTGAAATTCCTAAGTCTTTAATGGCGTCAATCATTGCTCGTCTTTCAACTTTTGAAATATTACTTGGCACACAGATAACTACTTCTGGCCGTGAAATGGACCGATGAACAGCTTGTTTTATATAGTGCGATAACATCTGTTTTGTTAATCCGAAATTTGCAATAACCCCATCACGCATTGGCCGAATAATTTCATATTTGTCAGAGGTTCTTCCAACTAACTGCTCAGCTTCTTTTCCAAAGGCAACAATTTCACCGGTTTCTATTTGCTTGGCAACAATGGAAGGTTCTCTCAGCGCAATGCCTTTTTTCTCAATATAAATGATGGTGTTAGCAGTACCGAGGTCAATGCCTAGTCTTTGCTTATTCCAAAACATTGCTTCTCCTCCTTTTGACAAGAATATAATCATACCAAAACATTATAGCAAACCAATCAATCAAAAAGCTACCAATCTTCACACTCTTAATAAAATTATATAAGTTTTTTTCAATTTGTAAACTAAATAAATAGGATTACTCGAACTTCTTAAGTAAGACTTATTATTCTTCTAATTTTTCCCATAAAAAAGGGGCTGTCTTGCTAGCCCCTAATAAAACTTATTTAAATATCGCTTTAATTTCTAAGTAATCTTCAATTCCGTAATGGCCTTTCTCCCGGCCAACACCCGATTGTTTATAACCTCCGAAAGGTGCCGCATTGTTAACTGTCGCTCCGTTAACAATAACATTTCCTGTTCTAAGTTGACGAGCTACTTCTAAAGCTTCTTCTTCGACACCCACAACAGCGCCGCTTAGACCGTATTCTGAGTCGTTCGCGATTTCAATGGCTTCAGCGACATCTTTATAAGTAATAACTGAAAGCACTGGGCCAAAAATTTCTTCTTGTGCGATAGTCATATCGTTAGAAACATTCACAAATACAGTTGGTTCAACAAAGTATCCTTTACGGCCAATTTCATTCCCACCAATAAGAACTTCCGCTCCTTCTTGTTTTCCTTTTTCAATGTATTCAAGAACTGTTTCTTTTTGTCCTTTTGAAACTAGGGGACCAACAACAATCTCTTTATCATTTGGATCGCCGACTTTAGCCTCTTCGACATATTCAACAAGTGCCTTTTTCACGGCGTCAAGTTCATCTTCTGGCACAAGTAAGCGAGTTAACGCAGAACACGATTGTCCTGTATTATTTAATACCGTATCCATTGAAGATTTCACTGCTGTTTGTAAATCACCATTTTTTAAATAAACTAAGGCAGATTTACCACCTAGTTCAAGTACAAGCTTTTTAATGCCACCTTTAGCTCTGTCGAATAAATTACGACCGACATCCGTCGAACCTGTGAAGGAAATTAAGCCGACATCAGTATGTCCTGCTAAGTAGTCCCCTAAATCACTCCCGCTACCTGTAATTAAGTTGAAAACACCTTTAGGTAACCTAGCTTCATCAATGATTTCAGCTAGTATCATTGCAGTTATCGGTGTATCCGAAGCAGGTTTAACAACAACTGTATTCCCTGCTAAAAGTGCGGGTGTAATTTTACGCTGAATTTGGTTTAAAGGATAGTTCCAAGGTGTAATAGCTGCAACAACACCAACGCCCTCTTTCATAATGGTCGCATTCTCAATTTCTTCTGTAAAATCAAATTGTTTTAATGCTTCAACAGAAGCCTCTAGTTCTTCAGCTGAACGAACGACTTGAGAATATTCACTAAAACTACGAGCAGATCCTAGTTCTGCTACGACTGAGTCTGTAATTTCCTCTGCTCTTTCACGAATGCCTTTTCCAATTTTTAAGACATATTCCGCGCGTTCTTCAGGTGATAACGTGTTCCAACTTGGGAATGCTCTTTTTGCAGCTTCAACAGCTTTATTCGCGTCCTCTTTATTTCCAATTGGAACTTTCGCAATGACTTCCTCGGTTGTAGGGTTAATAACATCTTTTGTCTCTGGGCTTTGACTATTTGTCCAAGAACCATCGATATAAATTTGGTAAGTCTTCACTAATATTTCCCCTTTCATGATTATAAGCATCATATGTTTAAATTCATTCAATAAATACATGAGTCACTATCAATATAATGGTTTAATATTTACTCTGTTCACAATTCAGTCTATCATCGGAAGCACTTTCATTCAATTTATATGCATATAAAAAAGCTCAAGACAAATGTCCTGAGCCTTACTCTTTAAAGAGATTTTAATTAGTCATTGTTAACAAAATTATAGTTTATTAACGTTAGCTGCTTGAGGTCCGCGAGCTCCTTCTTCAATATCGAAAGATACTTCTTGACCTTCTTCTAAAGATTTGAATCCGTCACCTTGGATTGCTGAGAAATGTACAAATACGTCCTCTTCTCCATCACGTTCGATGAATCCGAATCCTTTACCAGCGTCAAACCATTTTACTTTTCCTTCTGCCATTTTCATAGCCTCCTCTTCGTGCCTAGCACTTGTATTATATTCTTGCTGATGGTACGAATTGAATTATTTAAAAATCTTTCTTACCTCTGACAAAAACATATGTTAATGTTATCACAATGGATAAAAAATGCAATATTTTTACATTTTTATTTAAAATTTTAATCAAATAAGTTCGTGGTTTCATGAATACTTAAATATTCATGCTGCCCTATAATCAAATGATCCAAAACATTAATCCCCATTAACTCACCACACGCAATCATTCGCCTAGTAAAGTGTAAGTCTGCTGGGCTTGGTTGTGTATCCCCACTTGGATGATTATGAGCGATGATAATTCGAGCCGTTGGATACTTTACCGCTTCTTTGAAAATCTCTCTAGGATGCGCGACAGAACTATTTACGGAGCCAATAAAGATAGTCTGTTTCTTAATAATTTCATTTTTGGTATTAAGAAATAATACAACAAGATGTTCTTGATGTAAATCAGCCATTTCTGTAATGAGCCATTCCCCAGCAGACTTGGTAGACACAATATGTCCATACTTTGGTACTGCACTCGTCGCAATCCGGTAACCTAATTCTATCGCGGCTTTAAGCTCAATGGCCTTCACCGGTCCGACACCTTTGACTTGTTGAAACTCTTCAATGCTGGAATGTTTTAATTCATTTAAATTTTGAAAGTGATCGATAAAACGCAGCGAAAGATTGAGTACATTCTCTTCTCGTGTTCCAGTTCTAAACAATATTGCTAACAATTCCTGATCTGACAAGGCTTTTTCACCATAGGTCAGTAATCTTTCCCTCGGTTGCAAATTTTTTGGAACTTCTCGAATAAATGATTTTGAAATGTACATAAAAAATACCTCCTTTTTGTGTATATATATAAATACGCAAAAAAGAGGCATTTCCATTATTTTATTTTCACTTTTTTCAAAAATAATTGTCTCACATCTGAAACAAAGTACAATGATCCTGTAACTAATAGGATTCTATCTGTCAAGTCCATAATCTTGTGTAAATGATATAATGTAGTTACATCATTTCATTTTCTAAGGTTTTATCAAAATCTTTCAAACTCACTCATTAAGTAAATTAGCAATTAAGAAAAATGAGCTAACCAAAATAATAGTAACCATACCAAATAAGGGAGTTTTTTGAAGTCGGTTTAAGCTTATATAATTATAGATTTCTATCTTTTAAGAATTTATATTTTTTACTTTGCCATTCTTCATGTAAATCCATTACCACGGCGCCAATAAGGCGTTCAGCGGACGGAATATTCGGATAAATGCCAATGACTTTATCTCTACGCCTAATTTCTCGATTAATCCGTTCAACTGAATTGGTCGTACGTAGGGAAATGTGGTAAGCCTCTGGCTCACCCATATATTGAATAGCATCTTCGAACCCTGAATCTAGGGTTTGAAGAGCTTTTTCATATTTAGGCTTATTAATAACATGTTCTTCAAATGTTACTTTTAATTCTCGAGCGTTTTGTTTGGTGGGCGCTCTTAAAATATCTTTAATCATTTGTCGTTCTACTTCACTATTTTTCTTAGGCATAGTATCTGTAATATTTTTGGTGAAGTGGAACGTACAACGTTGCCAAGCAGCACCTACAAATACTTTACGTATAGCTGCCTTTAACCCAGCGTGAGCATCAGAAATAATGAGTTTTGGTCTTCTTAGTCCACGATTGGTCATATTGCGAAAGAAGTTGGTCCAAGCCTCTTCTGATTCTTCGTCAGACACTTTAAAACCGATAATTTCGCGTTTATTATCGTCAGTCACACCTTGAGCTAAATAAATAGCTTTCGAGACTACACGATTATTTTCACGTACTTTAATATACATAGCATCAGTATAAACATAACGGAACTTAGAATGAGTGAGTGAACGTGATTTAAATTCGTCAATTACCGGATCTAATTCTGTTAGTACATCTGAAACAAAGGACTTGGACACATCTTCTCCACATAATTTTTCAACGATATTTGATACTTTTCTCGTAGAAACACCATTAACTACCATTTCAACCATAGCAAGTACAAAGGCTTTATCCATTCGTTGATATTTTTCAAAGATATCTGTACTGAACTCTCCCGTTCGGGTCCTTGGGACCTTCAGCTTCACCGTGCCAACATTGAGCGTATAATCACGTTCGTAGTATCCATTGCGTTGATCTTTTCTCTTATGGGTTCTTTCATAAGGGGTAGCATTAATATAATGATCTCTTTCAATTTCCATATACGCATTTAAAACCGCCACAGCCATAGACTTCATCATTGCGTTCATATCGCTCTCGAAGATTGCCTCTGTTAATTCTTCTAAATCTAAGGTAATATTTACTTGGGCCATAAATGTCATCCTTTCAATGTTTGTGTAGCAACTACATTGTATCAGAAGGCATTTATGGCTTCTTTATCTTTTACACAATTATATGGGCTTTATCATTCTATCCTTAGTTTCATCAGCTTTTTCGACAAATTCTAAAAGAAAACCTTGCCAGTCCTCAACCATTGTAAATGAAGTATTGAGCAATTCATCTGCTAACTCTTCAAAATCATCAATCGACATCGCTTTTCGATGATCAAATTGAGTTAAATAAAGTTTTTCAGCTTCAAAGGCTTGTAATATTGGCAATTGTTCATCTTGATTTTTCGTCGATAAGCCTGCGTACAAAATTGTTATTTCTTTATCATAGAAGTATTCATCGACCATAGTTTTTAGTGCAGTTAAACCATGCGCATTATGAGCACCGTCGATATATATAATTGGGGTATCCGAAATTTTCTCCATTCGGGCCATCCATTTTGTATGTTTTAACGCATAGGCAGCATCTTCAAAATTAATGTGTTGGTCAAGATGTGACATCCAAGCAATAAATGCTTTTAAAGCAATTGTGGCATTATCTATTTGATAACGTCCTAGCATCGTAATATGCCAATTTCGAACTTGTTTTTGACTGTCAACGATTTGCCAAAAGTCAAATGAAGACCCATTTTCCTTTAAGTTTTGGATAGAGTCAAAACCATAATCGACACCAAATTTCACATGCGAGCCATTCTTTAATTTTGCACGTTCACTTACAACATTTAAGGGAGAGGCTTGGATGGGGCCAGTGACTACAATCGATTTCTCTTTAATAATTCCTGACTTTTCAGAAGCGACTGCTTCAACAGTATCTCCCAATAAATCTTCATGATCTAAACCAATAGTTGTAAGAATCGCTAAATCAGCTTTAAATACATTGGTACAATCATTTTCCCCACCAATACCTACTTCAATTAAACAAACATCAGGTTGTTTTTCCTGGAAGTACAGAGCCATCATGACAGTATAAAGTTCAAAGAAAATTAGACGTCCATATTCTGTTGTTTCCATATATTCATTAACTTCAACCATTTGTTCGATAATTCGAATTAAATTATCATCACTAATATTTTCGCCATTGTAACTGATTCTTTCGTTAAAGCGCATAATATGTGGTGATGTAAAAGTTCCAACAGCTAATCCTTGGCTTAGTAACAATTCTTTAAGAAAAGTAGTTGTTGATCCTTTACCATTCGTTCCAGTTATATGAATAACTGGAAGTCCTAGGTGTGGATTATTAACATAGTTCATTGCTGTTTCAATTTTCTTAAGACCAATTCTTTGTTTAGGATTTGTTTGTGCATCTAGCCAAGCAGTTGCTTGTTCGACACTAGTAAATTTCATTTTATAATCAAGACTCCCCGTTAATATAATTCGAATATTAACTCCCCTGAAAATAATACTTCTTGTTCATTGCCCAATTGTTTCTTTTAGGGAATACTCGTTGTTTTTTATAGTGCTTTTAATTGTGCAATTCTTTCGGTAACTGCAGTTAATTGTTTGTTATAGTCTGCTTCTTTAGCGCGTTCTTCATTGACAACGGCTTCAGGAGCTTTTTTAACAAAGTTTTCGTTACCTAATTTTTTAACTAAACGTTCAACTTCTTTTCCTAGTTTAGCTTTTTCTTGTTCAAGACGTTTAATTTCGTCTTCAATTTTAATTAAGCCCTCTAATGGCATTAAGACTTGTGCGAACGGTAAAGTTTGTGTTACAACTTCACTCGGTGTTTCAACTTCGCTACCAATTTCTAAATGCTCTGGGTTACAGAATCGTTGAATGTAAGCAATGTTTTCTTCTAATACGTTACGATCTGATTCGTCTGTTACTTTTATATATAAATCGACCGCTTTTGAAAGTGGGGTATTCATTTCATTACGAATTTGACGAACCGAACGAATAATATCAATTAATTTCGTCATTGCTTCTTCACTATCTTTGTCAATGAACTTATCTTGTACAGTTGGATAGTTTGATACAACAATTGACTCTTCTGCGGGAGCAATTTGTTGCCAAATTTCTTCAGTCACGAATGGCATAATTGGATGTAATAGACGTAAGAATTGGTCTAGTACATAGACTAAAATACTTTTCGTTGTTGTGTTATCTGTACTATCATCTTGTAAGTTTTCTTTTGTCATTTCGATATACCAATCGCAGTAATCATCCCAAATAAAGTGGTATAACACACGACCCGCTTCACCAAACTCAAACTTATCGAATAAGCGAGTAACATTCTCTGTTACAGATTGTAGGCGTGATAAAATCCAACGATCCGCTAAGGACATATCGTCACCAATTTGAACTTCTTCAAGCGTCATATCATCCACATTCATTAATACATAACGGCTTGCGTTCCATATCTTATTAATAAAGTTCCATGCTGATGCTAATTTTTCTGGAATATAACGAACATCTTGCCCTGGTGCTGAGCCGTTCGCTAAGAACCAACGTAAAGCATCCACACCATACTCTTCAATCACATCCATTGGATCAATTCCGTTCCCTAATGATTTACTCATCTTACGACCTTCAGGATCACGAATTAACCCATGCATTAAAACATTCTTAAATGGTCTTTCTCCAGTAAATTCTAATGATTGGAAAATCATACGACTTACCCAGAAGAAGATAATATCATAGCCCGTTACTAGCGTATTAGTTGGGAAGTAACGATTAAGATCGTCAGTTTCTTCGGGCCAACCCATCGTTGAAAATGGCCATAATGCAGATGAGAACCAAGTATCTAATACGTCTTCATCACGCTCCCAGTTTTCGATATCCGATGGTGCTTCTTCACCAACATATACTTCATTTGTTTCTTTATGATACCAAGCTGGAATTTGGTGTCCCCACCATAATTGACGTGAGATAACCCAGTCATGAACATTCTCCATCCAAGTAATAAATGTATCATTGAATCTTGGTGGGAAGAATTCTACCGCATCATTAGTCTTTTGATTATCGATCGCTTGCTTAGCTAAAGGTTCCATTCTTACGAACCATTGAGTTGAAAGATATGGTTCTACAACAGCCCCACTTCTTTCAGAGTGACCCACAGAGTGTAAGTGCTCTTCAACTTTTATTAAGTAACCTTGTTCTTTTAAGTCTTTAACTACTTCTTTACGTGCTTGGAAACGGTCCATGCCTTCGTATTTTCCACCGTTCGCATTAATTGATCCATCTTTATGCATCACATTTAGACGTTCTAAGTCATGACGATTTCCTACTTCAAAGTCATTAGGGTCATGCGCTGGTGTAATCTTAACCACACCTGTTCCGAACTCACGTTCCACGTATTCATCGGCTACAACTGGTATTTCACGGTTCATTAGAGGTAATAGAACAGTCTTACCGATTAAGTGTTGGTAACGTTCATCTTCAGGATGAACTGCAATTGCAGTATCTCCTAACATCGTCTCAGGACGAGTGGTCGCAATTTCTACACGCTCATCTGAACCAACAACTGGATATTCAACATGGTAGAATGCTCCTTGAACATCTTTATGGATAACTTCAATATCAGATAAAGCTGTTTGTGCTACTGGATCCCAGTTAATGATGTATTCACCGCGATAAATTAAATCTTTCTCGTATAATTTAACAAATACTTTATTTACTGCTGTGTTTAAACCTTTATCTAGCGTGAAGCGTTCACGAGAGTAATCGACTGATACCCCCATTTTTCCCCATTGCTCGCGAATATGTGAAGCATATTCCTCTTTCCATTCCCACGTTTTTTCTAAGAATTTCTCACGTCCTAAGTCATGTCTTGAAATACCTTGTTCACGTAATCTGGCTTCAACTTTTGCTTGAGTGGCGATTCCAGCGTGGTCCATTCCTGGTAACCATAACGTATCATATCCTTGCATACGTTTTTGACGGATAATCATATCTTGTAATGTAACGTCCCAAGCATGTCCTAAATGGAGTTTACCTGTCACGTTTGGTGGTGGAATAACGATTGAATAAGGTTCTGCATTCGGATTCTCACTCGGTTTAAAAACACCCTTTTCTAGCCATTGTTCATATTTGCCCGCTTCAACTTCTTGCGGTTGGTACTTAGTTGATAATACTTTTTTACTCATTCTGTCAATCCTTTCTAAGTATAATTATTTTTAGTATGCATTTTTAAAGCGTATCACTTATTTTTCTCACAAAAAAAGTCCTATGTCTGGACATAGGACGACGTTATCGTGGTACCACCTAATTTAATGATTACTCATTCTCTTTGTTTGTATCGAAGTGTCATCTCCGTAAAGCACTCAAAAATATCTTCGCACTTTATTGCTTCAAGCTACCTTCATCAACATTAGGAACTTTCACCATTTGTCCCTTCTCTGTAGTGTGCTGTCAATTACTCTTCTCTTCTTAGCAATGTATTCAAATATAGACATAGTGTATCAAATCTGACTAGATTTCACAAGTAGCCGATGGCTCATTTTATACTGTTTATTAAACTTATCTTAAGTTAATTTGGTTAAACACATTTGATAAACTATCCTCGAAAGTTAAAGCCCCATATTGTCCTGCTTGAATGATTGTTTTATTAATAACCACTAAATATTCGCCACCAAAATAATTTACTAAACCAGCAGCAGGATATACGACTAAAGAAGTTCCTCCAATGATTAGCATGTCTGCTTCTTGAATCGCTTTAATCGCATGATTGAGAATATCTTGATCTAAACCTTCTTGGTACAAGACAATATTCGGTCGAACGATTCCTTGATCATCCGGGCATCTTGGAATGCCATCAGCATCTCTTTCTAACTCTGAAATTGTAAATTCTCGATGACAATTTAGGCAGTAATTTTCTCTCACCGTTCCATGAAGTTCATAGACTGTCGTACTTCCAGCATCTTGATGCAAGCCGTCAATGTTTTGTGTAATGACTGTGACGTCTTTATTTACCTTTTCTAGATCAGCAATAAATTGGTGCGTTGAATTTGGTTTTGCATCAGGATAAATTAATTTATCAAAATAAAAATCAAAGAATACTTTAGGATGTTGTAGAAAGAATGAATGTGAAATAATTTCTTCGGGTGAATATTGGTAACCTGCCTCTTGAACAAAGATTCCTTCGGCCGAACGAAAATCAGGAATCCCACTTTCAGTCGAAACTCCTGCCCCACCGAAGAAGACGATATGCTTTGAATCTTTTATTTGTTGTTGTAACTTTTCAATCTTATTCATAATAGCCTCCTTAATTTATTGTACATATTCATATTACAAAAAAACTCTTTATTTTTCATACAAATCACTTTGCTGAAAAATAAAGAGTAGATGTTAATAACGCTCGTAATTTTTAAAGAGTTCTTCTAAATCAGCAATCTCTTTTTGAAGTTTCTCGCCAACAGTTGTTTCTTTTACTCTTGTTCGATTTTCTACACGATCAACCAATCGTTTAACTGACACGATATCTTTCTTGTTCATCACCGCATCATCGATTGAATCAAATGGCTGGTGAGCTACTAACTGCATACCCCAACTGTTTGATAATAAAGTGTAACCAGCAATACCAGTTTGTGAATGATAAGGTTTTGAGAAACCTCCATCAATAACAATTAGGCGACCATTCCCTTTAATTGGGCTTTCACCGTCTTTAGCTTTGACTGGTGTGTGACCATTGATAATATGTGCTGTCTTATCTAGCCCGAATTCATGTAATATGTCTAAACAATTAATCTCATTATTTCTTAATTGGTAATATGGATTCTTAGGTTCTTTATGCGTTTCTTTATCTTCGATGTAATAACGTTCAAACGTCTTCATCGCACCTTTTCCGAATAATGACGACGAATCCCCGCACCATAAATACCACATAATATCTGTTGAAAAGTCATCTGAAACTTCTCTGTTCATGAAAGCTTTGTATACATGCAACTCAAAGAAATCGAGTAATTCTTTCCCAGCATACGACTTATTATCAATCCGTAATGATTTAAAATCGCCATTTTCATGCATAGGAATTCCACCATGAATAAGTAGGTTATTATTGTAAACTAAATACATTCCTCCATTATCTAATAAGAAGTTAATATGCCGTCTAAGTTTTTCACTACCTATAAATGAATCTTTTAGCTTTTCAAGTAAGATTTCTTCCTCTTCTGTTAATTCATTAGGATTATCCCAATTCACAGTGGGTGCATGAAAATTATTTAATGCATACTCTTTTCCGTCAATTGTAATAGTCTCTTTTTCTGGATTAATGACACTCAACATGTCACGATTTTCCATCATAAAATCAGGTCGTCTAGTATAAAGTTGACCCTCTAGTTTCAATTGAAGAATACTTGTTGCTTGTTGGATAATATTTAAAATTCGATATTCTAATTCAGAAACTTCGTTGATATCGCTCAGTCTAGGTTTGAATTTATCAATAGGCTCATAGTATTTATCTGCATACTCAATTAATGGTCTGATATTAATTCCATATGATTCTTCAATGACATCTAAATTATTATAACGCGCTGAGATTCGAATCACATTCATAATTGACACAAGGGACCCTGCCATCGCTGCCATCCAAATAATATCATGGTTCCCCCATTGGATATCGATACTTGGTACGGCCATTAAACGATCAATAATCTTATCTGGCGCTGGACCTCTATCAAATATATCCCCAACAACGTGTAGGTGATCAACAACTAAATGTTGAATGGCGATACATAGAGAACGAATTAGAGGCTTCGCTTGTCCTAATTCTATGATTTTATCAATAATTGTATCAAAATAATCTTCTTTATTTAAACTTGGGTTAGATTCTGATAATAATTCATCAATAATATAACGGTATTGTGAGTCTAACGTTTTTCTCACTTTTGAACGAGTATATTTTGTACTTGAGAATAAAGTTACCTCAATTAATAAATGAATTTGCTTACGATACCATTTTTTAATCTCTTCACTATTTAATCGATTTTCTTCCAATATTATCTTGCCTGTTGGATAATAGATTAATACGCTTAAATCATCAATATCGATATTATCACGGTCTTTAAAGCAGTTCGTTACCTTTTCCTTAATACTCCCTGAACCGTTACGCATAACGTGGTTAAAAGCAACATACTCACCATGCAAGTCACTCACAAAGTGCTCAGTCCCTTTAGGTAATTGCATAATTGCTTCTAAATTAATAATTTCTGTTAAGACACTTTCCTTAGTCGGAAATTTTTCCTTTAAAAGTGCATAATATTTATTACTCATTCCTCATCACCCCTTTAATATATAATAGTACATTTTGTACAAAATGGCTTTAGTTTTCTTATAATATTATTTTATTCCTTTTTAAAATTTGTCTAATCTCCATATTCCAAGTCAAAACATAACTCATAGCAAAATAAACCACCCAAAAAAATTCTTGGGCGGTTTATGAATCAATATATTTTGAGATTTAACTAATCTTATAGTTTATCTGCAGCTTCTAAAGCTGAGTCATAATCAGGTTCGTCAGCAACCTCGTCGACGATTTGTTTGTATTGGATGACTCCATCTTTATCTACAACAAATACAGAACGCGTTGTACGAACGTCTCCACCTAATTCAATATCTAAACCATATGCTTTACCGAATTCTCCGTCAGCATCTGTATAAGTATCAACATTTAGATTGTTTTCTTTGTTCCACTCATTGAATTCGTCTACAGTATTACGACCAAGTGTAATGTATTTATAACCTTTATCTGCAGTCTTTTCAGCAAAGTTCTTAGTTTGTAATTCACATGTACGAGTTAATACATCAGGTACAACACTTAGAATTGTTACATTGCCTTTAATTACATCTTCTAATTCTACTTTGTCACCTTTGTTGTTAGTAACAGTTGCGTTAGGTGCTTTGTCCCCTACTGAAGGTTGAGTACCTTTTACTTCGATTGGATCGCCTTTAAATGTTACTTGCATGATATAACTCCCTTTCATATTTTAATACTATTGTCATTATATCGCTTGCAAGTGAATACTTCAAAGATTCTGATTATTGCTTACAGTAAATCAGCAAAATCTGCTTCTTGGTTTTTTATATAGTCTTCATCAATCTTCTCAATATGAGTATTTTCAACGGCATCTTTCACTAAGCCTTCGATATCTAGTGCACTTTCATAGTCTTCGATTTTTTCTTGTTTTGGTTTTGTATGAGGTGCCGTTGGTGCAAATACTGTACAGCAATCTTCATAAGGTTCATTAGAAATATCAAAGGTATCAATTTTCTCGGCTAAATTAATAATTTCATTTTTATCTGTCGCAATTAATGGTCTAAAGATGGGTGTTGAAGTTACTTCGTTGATTACACGCATACTCTTGATAGTTTGAGAAGCAACTTGTCCTAGAGACTCTCCATTGACAATAGCATCAGCATTATTTCGTTCAATAAGCTGATCCATGATTCGCAACATAAAGCGTCTCATCACGGTCATCGATTCACTGTCTGGTACATGTGCTTTAATTTCTTCTTGGATTTTAGCGAACGGAACGTTATGAAACTTAATTGGCATTCCAAAGTGTGCTAATTTAGCTGTTAATTTTTTCGCTTTTTCTAGAGCTTGGGGACTTGTATATGGTGGGCTACTAAAGTGAACGGCTTCAATCTCCATTCCTCGACGCATCATTAAGTAACCTGCGATAGGTGAGTCAAAACCACCTGATAACATTAACATCCCACGCCCACTTGATCCATAAGGCATCCCTTGGAGTCCTTGGTATGATAATAAACTTAAGTATGCTTCATCTTTCAGATGAATACTGACTGTCAGTTTATATGTCGGTCTTGTCATCTTAACAGCTAGGTTTTGATAAACTTCCCCAATAACATCTCCAACTTCACGTTGAATTTCGTAAGTATCTAGTTCAAATTCCTTATCAGAACGTTTAGCAACGACTTTAAAAGATTCACCGTCTTGAATATTTAACTCACTGAATAATTCTAATGCTCTTTTTTTAATAGCATCCATGTCTTTTGCTACAGGATAAACTGGTTCAAAACGTGAAATACCTGGGATATCTTTTAATACTTCAATGAGCTCTTCATATCTTGCTTCTTCCCATTTGATAAACATAAAATCACGATTAGGGAAAATTTTAATGCGCTCAATATGTTTAGTCTTATGTCTAATTTGTTCCGCCATCTTCTGTTGGAACATTTTACGGTTTTTACCTTTTGTTGATAACTCTCCGTAATGAATTTTAATTTGCTTTTCTTCCATTATAACCCCCCTTTAGGCGTAATTTTTAAACTGTTCAGTTACTTGTTCTAAGGTCTTAAGTAAATAATCTACGTCTTCATCTGTAGTTGAATGAGCCATACTTAGCCTGATCGCTGATTTACTGATCTCGTCGGGTATTTCCATGGCTTTTAATGTCGCATGCTCTTGGTGCGAGCGACTAGCACAGGCACTTGTTGTCGAAACAAAGATATCGTGTGCTTCTAAAGCATGTAATAGCACTTCTCCGGGAACGGGTGCTAAAGCTGCACAAACAATATGTTCACTACTTGTTGTCTCAGCAAATACTTGCCAATCAAGATTTTTTAAAGTTTCAATGATTCTACCGCGGTAAGTTGCTAATCTTTCTTTTGTATCCGCTTGGATTTCATTCATTTTTCTTAGCGCTCGACTTGTCGCAACGATTCCCGCTAAATTCTCAGTACTACTGCGTCGACCAGTCTCTTGCCCACCACCATGAAGTAAAGGCATATTAGGAACGCGTTGACGTTGGGCTAGTATACCTACTCCGCGTACTGAATGGAATTTATGACTTGATAAAGTAATCATATCAATGCGTGGCTCACGCAGCAATGCGATTTGCGAAGTGATGGTCTGAACGCCGTCCATATGCCAAATCACTTGTGGGTATTTTTGTAAAAAAGTGGCCATTTCTTTAACAGGTTGGATTGCTCCAACTTCATTGTTTACTCCCATGACTGACACTAGTAGAACTTCATTATCTAATAAAGTTTCAAAGTGGGCCAAGTCAATCTGTCCGTTGGCATCAACTTTTATTAGTTCCACTTGGTAGCCTAATGATTCTAACAGTGGGATTTGTTTCATTGTAGCTGGATGCTCAATCGAAGAGATTAATACTTTATTTCTATTGGGATGAATTTGTTTAATTGCTTTTAAGATCGGTTGCATGACCCAGTTATTCACTTCAGTCCCACTTGAAGCAAAGTAAATCTCATTGCTTTCAAAGCCTAATATCGCAGCAATTTGTTTGCGTGCGGATGTCATTAATGCTTTAGCTTCTTCTCCAAGTTTATGTGCACTTGAGGGATTTCCAAAGTAATTTAATGACACTTTCTGATATATATTCAGAATCTCAGGTGTCGGCTTTGTTGTTGCACTATTATCGAAATAATACATGGCATTTCTCCTTCTACAATTTTTCTTATCTATAAAAATATTCTAAAAACAGCACCAAACATTATAACATAGCTTAGATTAGATGTCAGTGTATATATAATATTTACTAAACTTAAAAAATAACCTTTGAATCGACTAAAAGTCAAAATTCAAAGGTTATTGTATTGTTTAGAATACGCGATTTTGTTTTTCTTGTTGATACATACGTCTAACTTGAGTCGGACCTTCACGGTCAACACGGTATAAAGCTTTTTCAATAACATTTAAAGCTTCGTCGTAGCGGAATTCATCATAGAATAAGTATTCTGCTTCATGAATGGCTTGATCCATCTCAGGATAGTCAAAACGGAATCGGTTACTATGTTGAATCATATATTCAGTTAGTGTTGCACTATCGACAGTAGACTCAGTTAATTCATCTAATTTATTTAAGTTTTCAGCTAATTGTTTCTCTAAGCCTTCAATTTCAACCATATCAATGCGAACACGATTTAGTTGTTTAGATAAATATTCAATCTCGTCTGTCACTTTGTAGAATATCTCATAGTAATTAGAACTTAAACCTGGTAAATGTTGCTTCTCTAAGCGTCGCTTCATGTTACGTAAATCAAGTTCATATGAATCTAAGTTTGTTTTCGCTTCACGCTCGCGTGCATTAAGTTGTCCTAAATCTTTAACGATTTTTTGTTGCTTGCTATCGTATTCATTTAAATTCTTTTCAATACGACTTAATTGTTCTGCAACTTGAGTAAAGACTGCACCATCGGATTCAATCGTTCCGGCAGTGTCAGTAAATCGTCCATACTCTGCGTTAATTTGTTCAGTTAGTTCACCGATTTGATCAACTTCGTTCTCGTGTAAGATATAACTTTGCGCGATGCGGTCTACTTCAATCCCTGCATAACGATTATTTTCTCTTACTTCTTCGAAACGCGTGCGCAATTGATTAATATGTGTATTCACATAATTCTTCGCTTCAATTTCAGCTTCCATAAAGTCATATAATGAATTAATTTCACGGTCTGCTTTATCCATTAATGTTTGCGCGTCAACTAAGTCGGCATTTTTAATGTGATTTTTCGCTTCGTTCAGTTTTTCTTGAATTTCTTCTGCTTTCTCAGGAACGTCCACGCCTTCGAAGTTAAAGTGACTTTCAAGCATTTTTTGGTGTCCATCAAGAATATCTTCTAAAGCATCTTCGTAATCTTTCTTAATCTTGTTATACATTGAAGGTAGTTTCTCAAGAATGTCTTCTAAGCTACCTAAGTCTGCTTCTATTGTATCTAACATATCATCCGCTTCAATATGATCGCCCGCTGTTGTTAATTCATTGTAACGAGTAAAGTTTAACTCTAAATATTGTAAGTTTTTCTCTAACGTTTCAATGGCTGGTCCATAGTCAAATGAATGATTCATGATACTTTTACGAGCAGTGTTGTATCGTTCAAGTAGCGCTTCATTACGTTCATGATTATCTTCACTAATCTTTAGTAAAGCCGTTAACTCATCATGTAAATCGTGTACTTGGACTTCTGTTTCATCAAGTAAGTCACGTGCTTCGTCTAAAGCTGTCTTAGCCTTCATTAAGTTCATTTGTTCGCTGTATTGCTCAGCACCAACTAACATCGCTTCAATTTCAGTAAATTGGAAGTTTGTTAGAGTTTGCCAAGTTGCTACAAGGCTTTCGTATTTACGTTTCGTTTGGCCCGCTAAGTCCATATTCTTTAACGTAAACAACTGATCAGCAATTGAAATGCTCATCATCTCGTCTTTACGATTCTCTAGTTCTCGAATCTCTTTCGCACGCTGCGTTCTTAGATAAAAAATAACCCCCGATGCAACAAGAAAGAGGATAACGATGATAAATAAAATATCAGTAAAGGTTAAATTCATTGTCTCGCTCCTCATCAATCAGTATATATATGTGTTTTAAATTTACTACATAAATTGTCAATCTAGATTATAGCATTTACAAGTCATTAATTAAAGTATTTATCTAGATAAATAAAGGCATTAGCGTTAATGACATCGTTTATGTTCTCGATGTTCCATCTTTTTATCTAAATCAACCTTATTTCTGTACTAATATAGACAAGATATTTACTTGTCATCATACTACTTGTATATATAAATCATTCCAAACCTGTCAAATTGTTCTATAGTACACCCATACACTTACTATAATAACAGAAATGATTATAAATTATCACTATATATGTAAATAATTCAATAAATTACTGAAATTCGATTTATTATATTAAAAATACTAATTCTATTATAGAAACATGCTATACTATATTTATTATATTTGAAAGGTTGGGTAAATAAATGAAATCTTTATTACTTTTCTCAAGTTTACTTATGCTCTCCACTGTAAGTGTTCAAGCCCAGGATGATTTTAGTATCGGGATGGTCACGGACGTTGGAGGTATTGATGATAAATCCTTCAACCAAGGTGCCTGGGAAGGCATGCAACGTTGGGGTGAAGAACACAGCAAAGAACAAGGTTTGAATGGCTTTTCTTATTTCCAATCAGATACTGAAGCTGATTACATTACAAACCTAAATCTAGCTGCTCAAAACAATATCGATATTATCTTTGCCATTGGCTACAAATTACAGCCAGCTGTTCAGGAAACTGCAGAACAATATCCTGATCAATACTTCGGTATGGTCGATTCAGTCGTTGACTTACCAAACGTTGCTTCTTTAAACTTCGCCGATGAAGAAGCTGCTTTTCTTGCTGGTGTAGCTGCAGCGACTACGACTCAAACGAATAAAGTTGGATTCGTTGGCGGTGTTGAGGGCGTTGTTATTGATAAGTTTGAAGCCGGCTTCGTTGCGGGTGTTCAAGCCGTCGACGATTCTATTGATATCGAAATTCAATATGCAGGAAGTTTTACCGATCCATCAATTGGTCGTACAATTGCTGCGACGATGTATTCGAATGATATTGACGTCATCTTCCATGCTTCAGGCCCTACTGGTAACGGTGTATTCTCAGAAGCTAAAGACTTAGTAAGTATTGAACCTGACCGAGATTTATGGGTCATCGGTGTTGATTTAGACCAAAGTGCTGAAGGTGAAGTAGATATTGATGGTGAAACTCGCAATATCAACTTAACTTCTACTTTAAAGAACACTGGGAATGCCATTCACTCTTTCAGTAATACTATGATGGAAGAAGGCTTTGAACCTGGCATCCAATGGTTTAACCTTGCTAACGATGGTGTAGGTATCGCAGAAGGAAGATTAACCGATGAAGCATCAGAAGTCATCGAAGATTACAAACAACAAATTATAGACGGAGACATTGAAGTTCCAGATGCTCCAGAATAATATATACTAATAATTTAAATATCAGGATCACTTTTGTGGTCCTGATATTTTTTGTCTTTTTTAATATTCGATTGTCTTTTTTAAGAATCCATTCATTTTAAGCAATAAGTAAGCCTATTATTATACCCTATGACAGAAAATAACGAGTGCCGTTTAGAATAAGCTCTAAACTGACACCCGTTATATAAATTACTCTGTGTTATTAAATCTTTACTAAAGATTAGCCTAATTTGTTGTAGTACTCAACAACTAATGACTCATCAATTTCAGCATTTAATTCGCTACGTTCTGGTAAACGAGTTAAAGTACCTTCTTTAGAGTTTTCGTCATATGAGATGAAGTCTAAACGAGAAACAACGTTTTCTAAGTTGTTTTTGATTAATGCTAATTCTTGAGATTTTTCACGTAAACCAATCACTTGGTCTGGTGATACTAAGTATGATGGAATATCAACACGTTTACCATCTACAGTAACGTGACCGTGGTTAACTAATTGACGTGCTTGACGACGTGTATTAGCAAATCCTAAACGGTATACTAAGTTATCTAAACGAGTTTCTAATAACACCATGAAGTTCTCACCGTGTTTTCCTTCCATTTTACCTGCACGTAGGTATAATGTTGCGAATTGACGTTCGTTTAATCCGTACATGAAACGTAATTTTTGTTTCTCTTGTAATTGAGATCCGTACTCAGAGATTTTTCTACGAGAGTTGTTCCCGTGTTGTCCTGGTGCGTAGTTACGTTTTGCGATTTCTTTCCCTGTTTCAGTTAAAGAGATTCCTAAACGACGTGATAATTTCCATGATGGTCCTGTATATCTTGACATAATTTAATTCCTCCAATAAGTTTTTTTGGAGTAAAATAATTCTGTTTAAAACTCGAATGCGTGCATTCCGCTTTTCACTTTCACCATTAGCAGCCGCGGTTACTCGATGCCCTACTTATTTCATTAGGTTTTAGAATGTTGACGCGCTTTCTGTTTTAACGCTGCATTATTTTACACAAGAGCTAGTGTACCAAACAGGTGTATCAAAAGCAAGCATTATTTGATAAATTCTGTCGTTCGAATCACTCTTGCGTCTCCTAATAATTTTACTAATTCATTATCATGGGTAATAATCAAAATCATAATCCCTTGATTAGATAGTTGAGTAATTAATTCCGCAATTTTACCGACAGTTTTCTCATCTAAGGCAGAGGTTGGTTCATCGAAGCAAAGTAAGCTTGGATTCATCATCATCGCTCGCGCAATCGCAACACGTTGCTTTTGTCCACCTGATAACTGGCTCGGTTTAGAATCCCCTTTGTCTCCGACACCCATTTGTTCCAACAATGAAGCCGCTCTTTCTTCTAAAACTGCTTTGTCAGCAAATTTATTCGAAAGTGGGGCTAATAATAAATTCTCAGTCACACTTAAGTTTGGGAATAATTGATAATCTTGGAACACAAGTCCGATCTTGTATTGATAATCTTTAATGGATTGATTATCTTGATATTCTCCGTCTTTAACTAAGTAAGTATTATCAATCGAGATAGAACCTTTATCAACTTCTTCCAAGTGATTGATCATACGCAGTAATGTTGTCTTCCCGCTTCCCGACTCCCCTAGAATGACTGTAATTTCTCCTGGGGCAACTTCCATACTATAATTACTTATTACGACATTATTCCCGAACTGTTTACTAACGTCTTTTACGATTAAACTCATTTGTAATCCTCCTAATAGTCAATTCTCTTCTCAATTTGATTTAATACAATTGTGACAATTCCTGTTAAAGCTAAGTAAATCACACCGACATATAAATACGGCATCATACTTGCGTACTGATTTGATAATGAACGCCCTACTTTTAGTAATTCGTCTAAACCAAGAATATAAATAAGTGATGTGTCTTTTACTAAACTGATGACTTCATTACCTACGGAAGGCATTACCACTTTCCAAAGTTGCGGAAGAATCACTCGACGATATCCCGTTAGTTTATTAATGGATAATACTTTTAATGATTCGTACTGACCTTGAGGAATGGCATTTAAGCCTCCTCGGAAAATCTCCACTAGATAAGCAGCATAGTTAATAATCATGGTCGCTAAGGCTGCGGGCACACGGTCTAGTGTAATACCTAAAAACGGTAAGCCGAAATATACAACCATTAATTGAAGGAGTAATGGTGACCCTCTAAAGACGTAAACATATACTTGGATGATTGCTTTTATCCAAGCTGGTGCTCGTTGTTCTAATAAGGCGATAATCAAACCAAGTGGAATACTTACAATTAAAACAACAAAAAATACGAGTAAAGTTGTCTTGGCTGCATCCAATAAAGGTGCAAGCATATTGGCTTCTTCAGCAGACTCATCACCACCTAATTCAGCGAACCAACGATTTTCTATTTCTTCATAAGCTTCACTATTTAATACATCATTTAAAGCGACATTAAAGTCTTCAACAAAAGCTGTTTCATTTTGTCTGAAACCTACGGCAGTTTCAGTAATACCAAAATCTTCATCTAACATGCGATACTCACCTGTTTGACCATTTTGTGAGAAATAATATCTTGTTACTAATTCTGCAACAACAATCGCATCCACCCGTCCTGTTGCTAATTCTTGAAGGACTTCATTGAAAGATGAAAAAGTAATCACTCGACCGCCATCTAAAGATTCCTCTAAGCCTGGTTGCTGTCTAATTGCTTCTAATTGAGAGGAACCTTCTTGAGTCGCAACCTTTTTTCCTTCTAAATCTCCGATCGTTTGAATATCACTTTCATTCTTAACTAATACACCGACACGACCTTCGACATAATTATCAGAAAAAAGTACTAATTCTTCTCTCTCAGGTGTTTTTGAATAACCGTTCCAGATCATATCAATATTTCCGTTATTCAATTCCGCTTCTTTCATTGACCAGTCAATGGATTGGAACTCATAATCAACTCCCATTGTGCCAAAGACTTCTTCAGCTAATTCAATGTCAAAGCCTGTATATTCACCATCATCTAAAAACCCATAGGGTGCGAAAGTTGAATCGAGTCCAACTGTAACCGTCTCACCTGGTTGGATTGTAATATCTGATTGAGCCGCTGCTTGGATGGGTACAAATACTAACATAATAAGTATTAATAAATTAAGCCATTTTTTCATTTTCAAACTCCTTTAAACAAATTAAAAAACGCCCTTCACTCTGTTTGGGAGCAAAGGACGTCGAGACGTGGTTCCACCTTCATTTATAATTACCTCACGGTAATTAACTTGATCACTTATACTACATGAGCAAAAGTGAGACGATAACGCGTCAAACGTTTTATGTTTTGTGATAGGGTGTGTGTGAGTATGGCTTCATGATTTGCTTTCCAGCTACCGCAAACTCTCTTTCATGAAGGAATCCATCTTTAAAACCTATCCATAAATAAATCATTATTAAGAATATGGTAAAAGAAACCAACGTTAAAGTCAAAGATTTTAATTTTTTTTTAATTTTAAACTTCGATACGTCTTTCGATAAATCTCAGCGCCAATGTTGTCACACCTGTAAATAATAAATAGATAATGGCTACATAAACAAAGGGCATTAAACTGGCTTGTTGGTTCGACATTGTCCGACCTACTTTTAATAATTCTTCTAAACCTAGAATATGGATTAATGATGTATCTTTAATTAGACTAATGACTTCATTCCCCACGGATGGCATGACAATCTTCCATAGTTGTGGAAGTATGACGTTTTTCAACCCATTGAAACGATTGATTGAAAGAACTTGTAAGGCTTCATACTGCCCTTTTGGAATGGCATTTAAACCGCCTCTAAAAATCTCAACAAAATAAGCCGCATAATTCAAGACTAGAGTAATGAGGGCGGCTTCAAACCGCCCTAACACTATGCCAATAAATGGAAGACCAAAGAACATAAACATCATTTGAAGCAATAAAGGCGTTCCGCGAAAAAGATAAACGTACCCATTCACTATTAGCCCTAATGTTTTCGAAAATCTCTGCGCTAATAAGGCAATAATTAACCCTAGGGGAATACTTAATATTAGCGTGAATATGAAAAATTGAAAGGTTGTAACGAAACCATTATATAGGGGTTGTAACATTGATAAGTTCATTTCTTTTCGCTCCTTATAGCTTACTCATTAGTTATATTATTCGCTATCTACATCACTAAACCATTGTGATTTAATTTCTGTAAATGTGTCATCTTCAATAATTTCTGCTAACACAGCATTAAACTCTTCAACAAACGCTTCATCTGTCTTACGAAAACCGACTGCGTAATCTTCTTCACCAAAGTTCTCTTCTAAAATTCGATATTGATCTGCTGTCCCATTTTGCTCTAGGAAGTAAGTTGCTAATAATTCATCAACAACAATACCTTCTACCCGGCCATTATCTAAGTCACTAAATACTTCTACAAACGTTGGATATGTGACTGGTTGAGCGCCATCTAGTGCTTCGGCAAAGTCAGCTTCATTCATAATCGCTTCTAGTGAAGCAGATTGCTCTTGAGTTGCGATTAATCTACCTGCAAAATCTTCTTTGGATTGAATATCACTATCCGCTTTAACAACAATCACTTGACGGTTTTGAATATATGGCTCTGAGAATAGGACAACTTCTTCACGTTGTGGTGTCACTGAATAACCGTTCCAGATCATATCAATGTTTCCAGTATTTAACTCTGTTTCTTTCATACTCCAGTCAATAGGCTGGAAAGAATATTCAACATCCAGCCGACCTAGAATTTCATTGGCTAAATCAATATCAAAACCAACATTTTCTCCTGCTTCATTCTTGAAACCAAAAGGGGCAAAAGTGTCATCGAAACCAATGACTACCCCTTCATCTTTATTTATTTCTTGTGCAAAACTTGGCTTTGAAACGGATAATAATAACAATAGAGCGACAAATACCATACTAATTTTTGATACAAATTTTTTCATTTTCTTATCTCCTTTTTATAAATCAAAGCAACAAAAGACGTCCTTTAATCCAATTGGATTAAAGGACGTCTACGACGTGGTCCCACCTTTTTTTATAATTATTTCGCAATAATTATCTCAGCAAGTAATAGAATTACTTTGACGATAAAGGGTCAACCTTGATTATTATACAAAGGGTGTGTCTTCATAGGGGGCTATGCTTTGCTTCTCAGCTACCGCAAATTCTCTTTCATAGCCTTGCCTATCTCTTCGTCCTTTGGAATAATCTGTTTTATTTATGAGTTTATAATAAGATATATAATCTTTTAAGTCAAGAGTTTTAATTTTATTTTAATAAATAACGCTATTGAAGTTTTGTTAATCCACAAAAATACCTCCTAATTTCTTAGGAGGTTTTGTCATTACATTATATATTATAAGGCTGCAACAGTTGCCATCACCATTGTGGCAGATACTTTACCTGCAGTAACAATGAATTCATCGAATGTAACTGAAGCTTCATCATTAGCTGAATCTGAAATCGCACGAATAATAACAAATGGGACATCCATAACATACGCAGCTTGAGCAATCGCAGTAGATTCCATTTCAGCTGCTCGCGCTAACGGGAAATTATTTAATATTTCTAACTTCTGTTCTTGTTTAGAAACAAATTGATCACCCGAAACAATTTGTCCGATATAAGGTTCTAAGCCAATCTCACGACATGCATTTTGAGCTATTCTTACCATTTCAGTATCTGGATAATATTGCGCTGGCATTCCAGCCATTTGTCCAAGCTCATAATTAAAGCCGGTTACATCGACATCATGATAAGTTAATGAATGGGCAATTACAATATCTCCAACTTCTAAGGCAGAGTCCAGTGCTCCAGCTGATCCTGTATTAATAATATGTGTCACATTAAATAATTGCTTTAATAATGTCACTGTGATTGTTACGTTTACTTTCCCAATCCCTGATAATACGAGAACAACTTCTTTGCCTTCCAAATTACCTTTAATAAATTCTACACCGAATTGCTCAGTGTGTTCTTGATTTGTAATCGTTTTTTTTAACTCGCGAATTTCTTCTTCCATCGCTCCAATTAGCCCAATAATCATAATTATTCCTCTTTCTTTTATGTATTTTATAGTAAGAATGCAATGACTAACACGATAATTAATAATACGCCAACAATGATAATACCATTGTTTAAGAAGCGATCAATCCGTGCATTATACTTCGCACGTCTAGGCATTGCCTTGTTTTGACTCGTTATTGATTCTTCTTGCTCGTCATTATCTTCTGTATATTCTTCTGGTATTTCACTTTCATAATTTGTTTCATATGGAATTTCTTGTTCATCATTTGCATACCTTTGACTTCTTGTTTCATATTCAGGATTGAAGTCATCTTGTTGCTCTTGATAATAGGAGTAATCCTCTTCACTCGGCCACTGATTCTCCTCATATGTTTCATCTGGATTGTTTTGATACTCACGTGTTTCATCAAATTCCAGCTCTTCTTCTTGATTATTATCATAATCTAAATAATCTTCATAGTCATTATTTCGTTTTCTATTAAACATTTTATTCACCCTTTTGATATAGCCAGTAATTTAAAGCAAGTGCAGTCTTCATATCCCTCACTTTGTCATTATCGAGCATTGTCTTCACTTCTTGACGATTATATTCAACTAATTCAATCTGTTCGTCCTCATCTTGAGCAAGTGGATTTTCGACTTTAATTAAGCCTTCCGCAACAAATACGGTTACCTTTTCATTAATAAAGCCTGGAGACACATAATAACTCCCTAATTCCGTCCAATCGTTCGCCTGATAGCCTGTCTCTTCTTCAAGTTCACGTTTAGCTGCTAGGAGTGCATCTTCTTCTTTACCCTCAATAAAATCTCTTAAACCCGCAGGTATCTCAATAATGTGATCGACTACTGCAGGTCGATATTGCTTCACAAGTATTGCAGTATCACGCGGTGTGATCGCTAAAATACCGACTGCTGATTGATGATTAATTAATTCACGGTAAGTAAGTTGCCCGTTCTCTAATTCGATTTGATTTCGATATAATTGTAAGATTGCCCCATCATAGATTAATTCACTTTCTTTTAAAGCTTCATCTTGTAAGAATGGGATATGTTCTGGATTCGAATACATCATGTACCTCCTAATAAATATAAGACAAATTGTAGCGCCTCTTCCTGTATAATACAAGTAAAGACTTCAATCCACCTTTCATTCTTCTCTAACTGTAAGTATAGACATGTTCTGTGTGTAATGCATGACTTTTCGGTTAAATTTATATGCCCAATATTTAAATATGGGTCTCTAGTCCGATAAATGATTCAATGCTCTATGATAAACTTTAGTTAAGATGAACATGAAAAAGAAAAAATTAAATGGAGGATTAATTATGAAACGACCACATACAAATAAATCAAGTCGCAAGAACAGAAATGTTCCCATGATTATTGTAATTTTACTATTTCTTGGGATACTGCTATCCGGCTCAACATTTTCACCCTATTCACTTATTTACCTAGCCATCGTCATCGTTATGACCCTTGGCTCAATTTCAACATTATCACGTCTATATAACCATCTAACTAATGACAGTCCTCATGTCTTACAAACCATTGTCTATTTATTTTCGCTTTTAAGTCTTGCGGGGGCAGGTCTTAATGCGATTTTTGAAGTTGATTATCATATGATAAATAATATAATATCACTCTTTATCTTATGTCTAACCACCCTTTTTGGGTTTGGAGTTATGACTTTTATCATTGATAAGATATTTGTGAATCAGCCAAAATCTTTTACTAAAAACCCTTTTTATAGATCCAAAGCAACAGATAAAATTCAACATTATCAAGAAGCTGGTTTATCTAATGAAGAAATCTCATACTTTAGAGAACAATTAGCCCAAACACGCGAGCATATTATCTCGATTGAAAAACAAATGAACGCTACTGCTAAATTACGTGCCATTGATGTTAGACACAATACGATTGAAATAAGTAAGCAATTCTTTCAAGATATTGTCAAAGAACCTAAACGCTTCAGTGAAGCCGGAGATGTTATATACCGTATTCTCCCTTCCATAGATGATTTAACTGAGAAATACAATGAAGTGAGCGAACACATTGCTAAGAACAAACAAACGTATCTGATTCTAGAAAAAAGTGCTCAAACGATTGAAGAATTAGCTGAACGCTTAACTGAAGATTATATTAGCTTCCACAAAGCAACTTACCAAGATTTAGATGACGAGATTAATTTAGCTAACCGTACTTTAAATCGCCAGCAAGCAAATGAACCGTCTAAATCGGTTGATGAAATATTAGAAGATTGGAATAATATGGACAAAGATGATGACATCGAGACGAAGGAGTAGAAAAATATGACTGAAGAAAAAGACTTATTCGACGAACTATTAGAACAAGAACACGGTTCTATCAATGATCCCGTTCAACCAACGCAACAAGAATCATCTGAATTTGATGAATTACTAGCCAATCCCTTCGATGAAACTATCGAGCAAACGCTAGAAAAAGACCTAGCTGATCAAGAAATGCTTGCTAAACGTCAAGTATCCAATGAAAAGTTAATTGAACGTTTACCAGAGCATCGTCAAAAACAAGCGCAAGACTTAGCTAAGCAAATTGATGAAGCGAACATGGGTGCCATCATCGCTTATGGATCAAACGCTCAGAAAAAATTAAGTGAATTTTCTCGTTCAATACTTCAACAAGTCCAATTAAAAGATACGGGAGAAGTCGGTGATGTTCTTACAGAGTTAATGACTAAACTACAAGAATCTGACCCACGTCAACTAACGGCTGAACCAAACATCTTCCAACGTGTATTCAAACGTGTAAAGAGTTCAATTACTGAAACTCAAATGCGTTACCAACAAATTGGGAGCCAAATTGACCGTGTGGCCATTCGACTTGAACGCGAAAAAACTGAATTGCTTAATGACAACCAAATGCTTGAACAATTCTACAACAAGAATAAAGATTACTTTGACGCTTTAAATGTCTACATTGCTGCTGGAGAAGTTAAGATGGAACAACTTCAAAACGAAGTCATCCCAGCAGCTATCGAAAAAGCACGTCAGTCTCAAGATCAAATGGAAGTTCAAAAAGTGAACGACTTAAATCAATTCTTAGACCGCTTGGACAAGCGAACACATGATCTACGCTTAACACGTCAAATGACTATTCAACAAGCACCACAAATTCGAATGATTCAAAACACGAACCAAGTTCTGGCAGAAAAGATTCAAGTATCCATCCATACGGCTATCCCATTATGGGAGAACCAAATTACGATTGCCCTAGCCTTACTTAGACAACAAAACGCGGCCACATCACAACGCCAAGTGTCTGAGACAACGAACAACTTGTTACTTAAGAATTCTGAAATGTTGAAACAAAGCACTGTCGACATTGCTCGTGAAGCAGAACGTGGTGTCATCGATATCGATACCTTACGCAAAACGCAAAGCAATCTAATTAGTACTTTAGAAGAGACATTAGAGATTCAACAAACAGGCCGTCAACAACGCCGTTTGGCAGAGCAAGAATTGCTTGAGATGGAAAATGACCTACGTGATAAATTATTAGCTATCTCCAATGAGCAAAAAAGACAACGCCAAGATAACCAAACTGAATATTAATAAATAAAATACATCAATTCATAGAGATTTGCTCTCTTATGGATCGATGTATTTTTTATACTAGTTAGCATTACATATCTTTTTGTTTCTTCAAATCTTTTATAAGAATCATCGCAGCTAAGACAACAATCCACCCCACAACCACTATAATACCAGTGGTGAAATTCAAGTTTAAATTCCCCAGCAAGAATGCTGATTCGTAACTAATTATGGACTTCGCATCCAAATACAAGAAAGGAAATAAATGACTTATACCATATAATGGCGGAACTAAAGGTATCACTAATACTTGAGAAAAGACAAGCAATAACATTACAAAGAATAAATAAAGACGATTACGGATATAATCAGAAAGCAACAAAACGAGTAAGACTAGTAGTACTAACAATAAGAAATGTAGGATGATACTTCCTTGTAAAATGGTCAACGTATCATAAACATGCATTGATATACCATCTTTAGCATAAGCTACGAATGGATAGTCTAAAGACCCTACCCCGGAGATTAACGAGGAAAGACCAAAGCTTATTAACATATAAAGTAAGTAACTGATTACAGAGTAAAATAAAGCAGTGGTGAATTTACTCATTCTTAATTCTGTTAACTTAAGTGGATAAGTTAGATCAATATTGAGATTACGTTTATAAGAATCAGTAAACAAACTTGCCATTATTAGTATTAAAGAAGGGATTAATAAGTAAGGAATCAAAGAATTGGCTGTCGAATATGTCATAAATTGAAAGCCTTTTGTTGGAGAATGAACTGAGTCATATTGCAGGTTATGCTCTGCAAGTACTTCAAGCTCAGCAATTGATTCATCCCATTGTCTTAATTCGCTATCATTATTCGTTGTTCTCACTGTAATATCTCTTACTCTGTGTAATTTTTCAATTCGCGTCTTGTAGGCTTCAGAATATTGACCCGATTCATAATAAGCTAAAAACAGTTCATTATTTTCAATCTGTTGTTCAATAGATGCGATTTGTTCTTGATTCGTCGTCGTAGCTAGTTGCTCGTTCATAGCCCCAAGCTCTGATTCAACAAAGAGAGCTAGCGTATTGGATAAGGTATTAAAATATAACAACACACCCATAACTACCCCTAGAACCACTAATAAGATCAAGTTGAACTTATTCCGATAAATCTTTTTACTATAAAAATCTAATAATATCATAGCTTACCCTCCTCACTGATCTACGAGATTCAATTGATGGTTTTCAATCTCATACACTGCATCACACAATTCAAAAATAGTATCATGATAGTGTGAGGTAAATACAATGAGTTTGCCTGATACTTTTTCTTTTTCTAGCCATTGTTTGAATAAAATAACAGCATCTTTATCTAAGCCATTAGTCGGTTCATCCATAATCAGATATCTTAACGTAGAAAGTGCATATAAACTTAGCAGTAGTTTTTGGCGCATCCCTAAAGAATATTTGCCAATCTTGCGATTAACATAATCTTCCATACCCCAATAAGATACCACTTCTTTCAACTCTACTTCAGACTTCCATAATTTTGAATATAGCTTAAGGTAGTCCATTGCTGTTAAGTTATAGTCAAACCACTCAGAATGTTCAAAATACATTACCTTTTGAAATCCACTCTGAGCCTGCGTTACGTTTGAACCACCTACCTCAATCTTCCCTTCATACTTGATTAGCCTTGCAATAGCACGAAGAACTGAGCTCTTGCCGGAACCATTAGCTCCAACAAGACCATAAATCTTCCCTTCTTGGAATGTAACACTAACATTCGTTAGAATGGGCTCTTCAAATTGAATGGATACATCCGATAACTGAATCATTGATGATACCTCCCCTGATAATACTGACAAGAAACAATTTTAATGAACATTCTTAAATTTAGTAATTCCTATTCTCCATTGTCTACTAATACAATTATATAGTAATAGTATTAAATATCATCTTGAATGTACCAAATCACTCTAAAATGCAACAAAACATTTTGTGATCAACTAAAGAATAGTTGTCACAATCTATTAAGTTTGTAAATATTCTTTATAGTACTAATCATTGAATAGTTATATGAAATTTTTAGTTATATCTTGAATAAAAGTAATTTCTTTTGTGAGTGATATAAGTTAAATTCTCACTAATAAAATTGTCAGCAATTTCAGTGATGTATGCTGAGGCAGGCACAAAAATCCATGTATACCCATAATTTCTAGTATTACCAGTGAACTTATTATATTCATAATAGTAAGAACTTATAACCTCTTTTGTAACTTGTGCACTAGCTGAAGTAGCTCCTACACTTGTAATTGTAACTAATACAAATAATAAACATAGTAATTTTTTCATTTTAATTCTCCATCCTTTTCTGATTTTTAAAATTGTTCGTAAAAATTATCGAAGATAATAAAACAATATAACCTGTAATCACTAATATACCTGTTTTAAAATTCAAATTTAAATTACCTAGTAAGAAAGCTGATTCATAACTAATGATGGACTTCGCATTTAAATAGTAGAAAGGAAATAAATGACTTATTCCATATAAAGGCGGAATTAAAGGTACAACTAAAACTTGAGAATAGACAATCAGTAAAATTACAAAAAATAAATAGAGACGATTACGGATATAATCTGAAAGCAACAAAACAAGTAATACCAATAGTACTAACAATAAGAAATGTATGGCAATACTTCCTAGCATAATAGTCAATGTATCGTAAACATGCATTGATATGCCATCTTCACCATAAGCTACTAATGGGTAATTAAAAGACCCTATTCCAGAAATTAATGAAGACAACCCAAAACTGACTAACATATAGATTAAGTAACTGATGATTGAATAGAATAAGGCAGTGACAAATTTACTCATTCTTAATTCTGTTAACTTAAGTGGATACGTCAGATCAATATTAAGATTACGCTTATAAGAGTCAGTAAACAAACTAGTCATTATTAATATTAAAGATGGAATTAACAAATACGGCACCAGAGAATTAACTGTTGAATAGGCCATAAAGTTAAATCCTTTGGTTGGGGTAAAGACAGAATCATACTCTAGGTTATGTTCAGCCAGTGCTTCTAACTCCGCTATTATCTCATCTAAAACCCTTAAATCGCTTTCAATATTAGTAGTGTTAGCACTAATTTCTCTAATCTTGACTAATTTTTCAATTCGCGTCGCATAGGCTTTTGAATACTCTCCTGATTCATAATATGAAAAAACCGCTCATTATTTTCTATCTGTTCTGTAAAAGCTGCATTTTGTTCTGCGTTATTAGCTATATTGCTTTGCATCGCTTTTAAATCATTTTGCTCCATCTTAACAGTAGAAATCAGTGAGTTGGAATTGTTATTAAAATAAAGTGAAAGTCCCATAATTACAGCTAAAATCACCAATAGAATCAAATTAAATTTATTACGGTAAATTTTTTTACTATAAAACTCTAACAATATCATGGATTATCCTCCTCACTGCTCTACAGGCTTCAATTGATAGTTTTCAATCTCCTACACCGCATCACACAATTCAAAAATAGTATCATGATAGTGCGAAGTAAATAAGATTTGTTTTCCTGATATTTTTTTCCAGCCACCGTTTGAACAAGACAACTGTATCCTAGTTTAAGTCGTTAATCAGTTCATCCATAATTAGATATCTTGCCGAGGAAAGTGCACATAAACTTGGCAGTAGTTTTTTCCGCATTTCTAAAGAGTATTTGTCAATCTTTCGATTGACATAGTCTTTCATGCCCCAATAATTAATCTCTCCATCCAAGTCAAGCTCAGACTTCCATAATTTTGAATATAGCTTATGGTAGTCCATTGCTGTTAAGTTATAGTCAAACCACTCGGAATATTCTAAATACATTACCTTTTGAATAGAACTTTGAGCCTGCGTTACGTTTAGACCACTCACTTCAATCTATCCTTCATACTCAATTAGCTTAACTATAGCATTAAGGACTGAGCTCATTCTTGAACCATTGGCTCCACCAAGACCATAAAAATTGCCCTCTTGGAACGTAACACTAACATTTATTAGAATGGACTTTTAAATTTAATGGGTATGTCTAATAACTCAATCACTGATGACACCTACTTAAACTACATAAATCACCAATTATAATTATTAATTTTCTCAAACCTAATGTAATTCCATCCCTCTTCTACAATACGAGTTATCGTTGAAGATATATATGCATTATCTGGAACATCGCGATATAAATAATTATGATAATTTGTAAGATTTCCAGTAATTTTGTTTTCATCATATCTATATGATATGAGAACTAATTTAGCAGATACCGTTGTAGTGAATGTCCCAAGCTGAATTAATGTTATCGCAAGAATTAATAATCTAAATATTTTATAATTGTTACTTCTTAATTTATTCATCTTTTTCCTCCTAATGTACATTCAGTTACTTATTTTATCGATTACTAATAATTATCTGAACTTTTTAATGACAATTGGCATAGTTCTAATTAAATATTTTGAATAGTATATTGAATTCTAAGTTACATTGAACTAAGAAAAAGTAGAACCAACATCAACCTTCTCCTTGTAATATATTATTAAAGATCTTTTTAAGTCATAAATGTTTAATAATATACGGGACATAATCATCATCATCCATTGGAAATGATATTACTTTTGAATAACTAGTGATATTGAGAGTGACTAATAAAAAACAGACGGCAGTAAAAAACTTAAGCTTGATTATATTATCCTTCCTTGACATTTTATAAATTCATCTTATCATAAGTATTATTAACATATTCTAATATTTGACTATAGTTCAAACGCAAAGGAGTATATATCATGCAGCATATTGGTCCACTCTTTAAACGAATTCGAAAATCGAAAGGCTTAACTCTTGAAGAAGTTAGTAAGGATATTGTATCTGTCTCTTTTCTTTCTAAATTTGAAAATGAAAAAAATGATATTTCTGCCTCCAACTTATTAGCTTTACTTCAACGATTAAAAGTTGATCCCAAAGAGTTCTACCGTTTAGTGTCTAATTATAATTCTACACCGATTCAAGAATTTATTGCGAGTTTAACACCCGCTTTTCGTAATGATGATGTACGCCTACTTAATCAAAAATTAACTGAGCTTGATGAGAATAAAAATAAATATGATTCCTTATTCTATACTCACTACAAAATCCTTATAACTCACTTTATCGATCACTTAACTGATCTACCCATCAATCAAACAAATACAAACACAATCATCAATTATTTGATGGCCAATGATTACTGGGGGAGCTATGAAGTATATCTCTACACTAACTTTATTAAGTTTATCCCCTTAGATATTAATAGGCTTCTCTTAAAGAAAGCTAAGACATCTGCAGCCAATTATGTTGATGAAGGAAATTATAAGCACTCTGTTGTTATCATCCAAACTAACTTCATCAATAAATTAATTAAGGAACGAGAAACATTTCTAGCAATTGATATGATTAACGAACTGCTTGATGATTTAAACAATACACCTTATTTCTATGAGATCAATAAATTACAATACCTAAAAGGCAAAGCAATGATTGCGCAAGGCAAGATTACTGAAGGCAAAAAATACACAGACCGCGCTATTGATATCATCTACCAGTTTAATAATGACACATTAGGTCGGGCTTATGAAAAAACAATCAATAATTTGATAAATTCTGTTGAACTTGAACTAAAGGAAAATTCCTAAAAGAAGAAACTACTAACTGCTTATTAATATCTAATACAACATTTTTGTATCCTACATTTTTTAGTAAGCATCAATTTCAACAAATCCGATTGCATCCTCTCTTTGCATCAAAAAAATCTAGGTTACTCAACCTGAATACCTAGGTTCCTAGCTCATCAAACAAAAAAAGAAGCAATCACTTGGCTCCTCCTACTCCCCCATATTCTTAAAATAATAAATCGCTAGTTGTGTGCGGTCTCTTAATTCTAACTTCTCTAATAGGTTCGATAAGTAGTTTCTGATTGTTCCTTCTGAGAAGTGCATTTGCTCAGCAATTTCTTTATTATTTAATCCTTGGGCTACCCAATGTATTAACTCCACTTCTTGTTCACTGAGGGATTGATGTTCTATTTGATTCTGCCCTTCTTTTTTCTGATCTGAGGATAGAAATGATGGAATCTTTGCGACAATCTCATCTCCGTATACTCTATGTCCGTTAGATACAGCTTCAATTGCTGGTATTAAGCTATCGAAGTCTGTCTTCATTAAGTAACCCTTAGCCCCTATCTTTAACGCTTCAATTATATACTCATCTTCCAAGAATGTAGTTAAGTAAATAATCTTAGCATTAGGGTTCGCCCTGCATCAATGCCATTCATAATCGGCATGCGAATATCTAATAAGACTATATCAGGATTGTGTAGTGGATATAATGTTAGTGCATCTTCCCCAGTCTTACCAGTTGCTACTACTTTATAAGGATTGTCATTGTTTTGAGTGGCCATCTCGATAATGGTCTTAATACCATTTGTTACCATCGCATCATCATCGATAACTATAATCTTCATTCTTCCATTTCCTCCATAGGTATTGTAATGAATATTCTAAAACCTTTCTCATTGCTTATAAATAGCGTCCCATTTAACATTTTCACACGTTCTTCCATATTCAAAAGTCCGATCCCCTCTGATTTTAATGGGCTATCTTTATGACTGGAATTCTTCCCATTATCTAAGATAAGTAAAGTCCATTTATCAACTAGTTCAATAAAGCGAATGGTTACAGCGGTCGCATCAGAATGTTTATTAATATTCGTAAAGGCCTCTGTCACGATCGTAACAATCGAATGTGTTAGTTGATTAGTCAGAGCTTTAGTATTACGGTAAGTAAAGTCAACCGGTGCTGTGGTGAAAGATTGGATGATTTGCTGCAATTCTTGTTCTAAGTTAATCGCAGACTCTCTTTCAGTATGAATGACAGACTTGACATTTTATAATTGCCCTTTACACTAATAAGATATCAGTTATCCAGGTATTCAAAATAGGTAAAAACGTCCTATTAAAAGTGCAGCGGTCAATAATATCAAACCAATCCATGTCATTCGATTCATGATGTCCTCCATTCTATTTTACTAAAATCATTACCTATATTAGCATTGATATAAACGTTTATTACAGGCGATATCTAATCGATCGATGTGGTTATGATATCCACTGCTGCTAGAAAGCATGCCACTCATCTACAGTGCCCTTCTTCCTCAATTAGATACGGTAGGAAATAATAAGCCTCTCTTATTAGCGATGACCACCCTCCCACTAATCAATAGAGCCATTCCATTGTTAAAACGCTTTAACATCATATTATAAATAATATAGTTTATCCAATTTTTTCACGAATAACTTCTCGCAACTGATGGGTTACTTATTACCTACAATTCTAACTCAATTTCCTATCATCAACCATTAAACAAATACTCATTTTTGTTTAAGCACTTTGATAAAATATTTCAACAAATTTTTATTTATTTGCGTTGAGGCAAGTAAGTATACAATGATGCCTAATGAAATTTCTAAGATTAACTTATAGTACATACTGATCGTTAAAAAATTTATTGGGTAAACGATGATTAACATCACAATAGCTGAAGTTAATGAGGGTAATGTTACCATAAACTGCTCAGAGAGTGTAAAATTAATCAATTTCCTATTGGGATACGCATTGATAAACAATTCAATAATTCTCTCTATCAAAGTTCCTAAAGCGATATAATAAGGCCCATATGGGAGAGTAATAATAATCAGTAATAAACCAACGACCCTTTTAGTAAATTCCATTTTTACAATTAAATCGCTTTTACCAAGTGCCTTAATTGACTGTAAATTTAATGAAAGTAAGGGCCATAAAGCATACGTTATCGCAAATACCCTTAAATACGGTACCGCCTCCAGCCATTCGTCCGTTAATATAACAATGATTAACGGCTCAGAGACTATAAATAAACCAATACCTATGGGATAAATAATAAAAGCTGAGACTTCCATCGTCTTTTTTATTATATGCTTCATTTTGCTGTGTTCATCTTGTAATGAAGATAGCGTTGGAAAAATAATACTTTGTAAAACTTTATCAAAGTTTGTGACGACTGATTTTGGTATTAGCTCACCTCTTTGATAAAAACCTAAATCTTCGGTACTATATACTTTTCCAATTAATAATTTTCTCAAATCCAAATAAAGACTGTAGATTAAGTTACCTGCCAATATACCAATCCCAAATTTAAACATACTCCTAAGGCGATTCAGTGAGAATTTAAGATTCACTTTAAATTTAATGATACGATTTAATAATATCGGGGTTAAATAACTACTTATAATTTGCTGTATCACTAAAACCCATATACCAAAACCATTTAGTGCTAATACAACAGCAACACCACCAGAAATAAACAAGGACATCGAGCTTGATAAGAAAAGTGGTTTGAAATTCTGATTTCTAGATATATAAGCAATTTGGATTGAATTGTAACCTAGTGGAAACAATACAACGCCTAAAATTCGAATGATTGTACTGAGTTCATTATCATTGTAAAAGTTTCCTATAATGGGAGCCAATACATATAATAATAGATAAAAAAATATCGACACCAATACACTGAATACTAGAACTGTTGAATAATCTAATGCATCCACTTTCTTCTTCTGGATTAGTGCAGTATTGAATCCACCTTCTATGAAAACTAAAAAAATATTAGTGAATACTAATATTATAGCCATTCTTCCTAGAATTTCAGGACCAAGTAATCTAGCTAAAATGAGTTGCATGGATACTTGTACAGCCTGAGCTCCACCTCTCTCTAGTAATTTCCATACAAATGAATTTAAAATTTTTCTATTCAATATTATCTTCCTTTATACATTATTAAATCAACGCTTCGCAATTTATAATAGTATGTTTTTTTCTAAATCAATTTTTCATAAACCCTTTATGTTCTTAATCTTAACATACAAAAAGATTAGAACTTGGTAAAATTCAAATTCTAATCTAAAACTGATTAATAAGGAAAAAAATCGATTACGCTTAATTATTCTGATTCAGGTATAACACTATATCCTACTGACGGTCCACCACCTTTTGGATAAACCCATCCAGAATATTTATAAGCATTGTAAAAAAAGTCATTGCTCACTCTATCATTAAAATATAATGTTCCATATAGCCCATTTTTATCGTAAATAATGCTTGAAGGTGGAAACCAAAAGGTTTCATATACATTTACGTAAATACCTTGACTATTCGGAACGGAATTATTTACTTCACTTGAGGATTCAACTTCTTGAGCACTTACAGTTTCAACCTCATGCACTGGCATTCCTACCAGAAAACCTATAATCCCCAATACTAATACTATTTTTTCATGTTCTAGTCTCCTATCTCATTTTTATTTAATTACAAATTTATAGTTATATATTCAAACTGAAAAATAAATATCTTGAAATATAAGCTGATTTTGAAAGTAATAGAAGTATCTAAGCTCCTTCAGCCACTCAAGAATAATATCTGCGTAAGGATCCATTTTCTTGGTTCGATTTTGTAATGTATATGTCCATTCAGTCATTTCCTCAAAGTCTTTTTCTAGATATTTTCTCACCGTATCTCGATTTACGCAACCTTTCGTTCAATTTGACTTTTGTTGAATCCCAATCGATGCAATCGATGGATTTCGTGATAAATACTCATCTTTTTTTCGTTCACCTTTCATCATCCAATTCAATTGATACTGTAAAAGTATAACTGAATTATTTTTTTATGAAATAAAGTGCCGAAACTTATCTAGCAAATATTGTTGAATCTAATTTAGCATTAACATTTGTGCTCCTCTTGAATATTTTTGTGAATCTCTAGTATACTTTTCTATGTAAGTTTAAAGTATTACATGGTTTATTTAGTCATTTTATTAAATTTACTTTATTTAATGGCCAATAAATAAGTAATGCTTCTGATAAAATATTTTCTTTAGGTATAGTTCCCATATCTCTACTATCTTTTGAATTTCGCCGATTATCACCTAGGACAAAATATTCATCATCAGGTACTTTTTCAATAATAAGATCTTCTGTAAACTGCAACCATTCTTCTTTTTTAGTTTCTAAATATGGCTCTGTTACCAACTCATTGTTTATATAAAGTTCATCATTTTTGTATTCAATACGATCACCTGGTATTCCAATAATTCTTTTAATATAGTACTTATCTAATTCTGGAACATCCATAATGACTATATCAAATCGATCGATTTCAAAATAATTTGTTCCAATTACCTTCTCTCCATGTTCTAATGTATAATCCATTGAAGCTCCTTCGATACTATAGAACGGAAATATAAGACTTCTAATAATTATGAATATAATGAAAATAATTATTAATATCTTATTTTCTAATATCGTATCTTTTATATAATCGAACATCAGAATTCTCCTTTTAAAATATATAATTTTTAAGTATAATTGTTAATGTATACTTTTGAATTTTCCTTCTATTGCAAAATTCAAATATCATCATTGAGTCGCATAACAATGATAACTAAATAACAATAAACCTGTAACAGTTATACTAATGTGGAATCAATAAAACTTTATTCCTCAATATTACTCATTCTGGGAGCACTATTACTTCGTCATCATCAGTAGGTATAAATTGGCCATTTTGAAACCCATCAACAGAAATTAAACACACTAAAATCAGACAAATAAGCTTTAACGCCTTACTTTTAATACTTACACCTCTTGAGTTTTAACAACTCTATAGTATCATGCAACCATTTTATGATTTTAATAATTTAATTTTACTTTAATTTATTTGGGAAGGATAAATTCATATGCAATCATTAGGACCAATTTTCAGAAATTTACGATTAGAAAAACAATTAACTTTAAAAGATACTGCCAAAGGTATTGTTTCACAACCATTTCTTTCAAATTTTGAAACTGGTAAATCTGGCATTTCAGCTGATAAATTATTTGCTTTACTTCAAAGGTTAAAGGTAAGCCCTGAAGAGTTTTATAGATTAGCTTCATTTTACAATTCTGTTTCAATATATGAGTTTTTAAATAGCTTAGCCCCTGGATTAGTAAATGAAGATATTTACTTTTTGAATAAAAAATTAGAAGAATTAAACGAAAAAAAAGAGAATTTCGACAGCATATTTTATACTCATTTTAGAATATTTATTGAACAATCTATAAATTTATATAGTAATACACCATTGAACACATCTGAAATCAATATTATTAGCCAATATCTCCTATATAATGACAATTGGGGTAATTATGAAATACATCTTTATGCTAATTTCATTAAATTCATACCTTTAAAAATAAATAAAATTTTAATAAAAAAATCTAAGAAATCTGCTAGCCAATATGTTGGAAAAGAAAATTATAAACATTCAGTAGTTTTAATATATATAAATTTTATAAATCATTTAATACGAGAAAATGAGTTATTATTCGCTAATGACTTAATTGATAATATAATGAAAGATTTGATTAATACCAAGTATTTTTATGAAATAACTAAACTTAACTATTTAAAAGGCAAGTTAACAATAGCGCAAGGTAATATAGAAGATGGACTTAAAATCGCTCAAAAATCCATAGATATCATGTATAATTTAGAGGCTTTTTCCATTGCACAGGCTCATAAAAAAGCATTAAAAGATTTTATAGATTCTCTTGAGAGTTAAAGTAAAGTTATATTTTTATACTTACTTTTTAACTGTTAGATCAATTGTTTATTAGTCAGAGTGTAAAAATTGTGTCTCTATCGTTTTAATAACGACACATTAGGTCGAGCTTATGAAAAAACAATTAATGAACTCATAATTTCTGTTGAACTTGAACTAAAGGAAAATTCCTAATACATTCAACTACAAAAAAGTGTGACTTGTTTTTATTTACACAAGTCACACTTTATTTATCTAGCTTCTCACTAACCTTTCAACTTTAAAGCTTCCTGCAGTAAATAATACCAAGCCATATAACGCAATGACTGGAATATTCGGTAAGATTGCTCCTGTATCCAATGATTCGAACAACCAATAAAATGGTGAGACATATTCGAAAAATGACAAGCCTGGTATATCTATAATACCTATGCCTAAGAACACAAAGACGATTGATAAGACAATACCTACCATTAGGATGACTTGATCATTTTTAAATAATCTGAATAGTACCATCGTAAAGCCAGCGTTAAAGATGCAAAAAGCAAGAATTGCAGCGATTATCACTGGAAGTTGCGTTATTGTAATTCCAAATATCAAACAAATAAGCAAGATAACTAACATCGCAGAGATAAAATTATTAAGCGAGAAAGCTGCTAAAACACTGCCTAATATTTGCCAACTTCGTGCATTGGTTACAATACTTCGGGTTAAAACTCCATCACTTCTTAATTTATTCAAATCAGCACTCACTAAGCTACTTGCGTAACTCATAAAGAATATAGTCATAAAAACTACGATGACTAAATTTCCGTCAATGGGAGTATAACTTTGTTTGATACTTGGTTCAGCAACTTGAATTTTTTCAAAGTCTAACTCAGCTTCATTTAAAGCATTCTCTGTCATTACTTCACTCAATACAGAGGTAAATTCAGATTCAAAGAATATATCATTATTTTCTCCATTGATACTACGCGTTTTAATTCTGGAACCTTCCTCTGGAAAGTTAACGGGGATTTCATAAATCATCGCTAACTCACTTTGTTCCAATTGCTCAAAGGCCCTTTTAGAATCTGACGTAAAGTTAGCTTGTAAATTCTCACTCAGTCTTGGGTACACATTCTCCTCGACAAACTCCGAATCATTTACGATAACAAACTCTTCACTTAAGATTGCATTCGTATCAGAGGTGGTGATAAATAATAAACCACCGACCATAAATAACGGCATGATGAAAGACATGGAGATGAGACCAAAATTTTGGCATATGCGTTTAAAATGAAACCAAACTAATTGTATGAATTTCATATTGGTTTCAACTCCCTTCTGTTTCTCAGTTGAATAACTAAGAATATTAGTATGACACTAACCAATACAATTCCAACAGCAATGCCGATATTCGACATCCAATCGTTATTGAGAATATAGTCAATCATCGGTTGAGAGAAAATTTCTCGATAGTAATTTTGACTAAATATCTCTCCAAATTCCCCACCTATAAGACGGTCGATGGGTAGAAAACCTAAAATCATATATAAAGATGTTATGATAAGGTAAACTAAATTCACGTATTTATCTGGTATAAAATAATATAAAATACCATTCAATACTTGGAATAATAATGCATACACAACTATCCAGCCAAGATAAAACAAGGGATTCCCAACAAATGTCGTACTATCAATGAATCGCCATATGACCATATACAAACTAGCTAAAAATGTATACGTTAGTGTGTCTGAGATGATACCGTAAATAACGTCTTGTGCGGGGGTCAGTGGGAGCACGCCAATTCTTTTTCTTAGACCCTTCATATCTTCGTTTGTCTTTAGACCTATGCTTCCTGCTAGTGACAAAATAAAGATATAAACGAGGCCAGAAACAGAAATATACTGATTACTCGTTAAAGCTGATTGAGATTCATACTGTTCCTTTACAAATACTTGTTCACTACTCAATTGAGATGCGCGATTAAGAGAATCTATCAGTTCATCGACAGTGGCTTGATCTGACTTTGCTCCCAATTCTTCGCCTAATTGTTGTTGATTGACTAAACTACTTTGAAAACTTGTAATTAATTGAGTAAGTATTGCTTCTTCAGATGCTGAAGCATTTTCTTTAGATTCAATACTCACTAAAGTATCTTCTAAGCGTTGACTATATTCTGGTTGAAGATGAATAACAAAGTTTGAATCATCATGACTTTCTACGATGTCCACATATGATTGCATGGTCTCATTACTGAAAGCATCAATGAAGACTTGCCCCACCTCCCCTTGATCTTCATTATTAATACTGATTTCCACCGGATCACTTGTCTGTTCAGGAACAAAGGCTGAACTAAAGGAGAAGCCCATTAAGAGTGAGAAAAAGATTGGCATGGCAACATATAATGCCAGAATCGTCATCCATTGCTTAGCATTGGCTCGCATGTTTGTCTTAACGTAAGTCCATAATTGGCTCATTAATAAAACCTCCTTAGTCTCTTAATGTTTTTCCGGTGAGTTGTAAGAAAGCTTCCTCTAGACTTAAAGCTTCTTTATTTAATGTCGTTAGTTCAATATTTTCTTCATTAATTAAAGTCGTCAATTCCTTTGTATTAAACTCAACGGGATCGACAATTAAGTGGAATGAATTATTTTCACTCACAACTTGTTGAACTCCTGGCAATCTCGTCGATAATTTCTCTTCAAAATCAAGTGGCGCTTGCTCCACTTCGATAAACCATTTCACTGTATCTTGAACTAATTGCTTAATCTCAGCTTGAGTTCCATAACCAATTTGTTGACCATTATCTAATATGAATAAACGCTCACACAAGGCTTCTACTTCTTCCATGTAGTGTGAAGTATATAGAACGGTTGTACCGTACTCCTGATTCATATATTGAATAAATTCGAAAATCTTATTTCTTGACTGAGGATCCACCCCAACAGTCGGCTCATCCAGGATGAGAAATTTGGGTCTGTGAAGAATTGCGGCTGCGATATTTAACCGTCTTTGCATCCCACCAGAGAAAGTTTTAACTGCTTTTTTCGTATGTTCCGTTAACCCAACCACCTCAAGGGCTTCATTGATACGTTCTTTCAACAAATGACCGGATAAACCATAAAGTCCACCAAAATATTCCAAATTCGAAGTCGCATTTAACTCTTGCATCAGAGCAATTTCTTGAGGTACTAAGCCGATTTGTTCACGCACTTTTACAACATCTTGAGGAACCACGTGCCCATCGACTGAAATATCCCCTGAATTATATTGTGTCAGACCGGTAATAATATCAATCAATGTTGATTTCCCAGCTCCATTGGGTCCAATTAGGCCAAAGCATTCCCCACTTTCAATCTCAAAGGAAACATTATCTAATACTTGATCTTTACCGTAACTCTTATATATATTGTTAATTTCTACATAGCTCATAATTACCCTCCTCTTTATTTCCAACTTAAGTATAACTAAACATTGCTGTGTCAACTATTCACTGAGGTCACTGATTCGAGTGACTTTAGTCACTATTTTAAAAAACACCCTCAATAAACGCAGGAATTTGCATTTATAAAGGGTGTTATCTTAATTCATCAAGCCATTCTCATAAGCAAAAATAGCTAGTTGAGTTCTGTCTCTTAAATCGAGTTTATTTAAAATCGTACTAATATTATTCTTAACCGTTCCAATAGAGAGATATAAAGTGTCAGAAATTTCTTGATTATTTAAGCCGCTGGCTATAAGCAAGATCAGCTTAATTTCTTTCTCAGATAAATCAAAGTCCGTTCCATTAAAACTTTTACTTTGGAAGTTGGAGTGATTAGATAACATGGCTTGGCTAATCTTTCCGTCCAAAACGACATTTTCATTAAAAACAATACGGATGCCTTCATGAATCTCTTCATGGCTACTATCTTTGAGTAAGTAACCCGATGCTCCTAATTGCATCGATTGAGCGATGTACTCCACATCTTGGAAAGTTGTTAGAATTAATACTTTAATTTGAGGATGAGCTGCTTTAATTAACTCGGTCCCTTCGATCCCATTTGAATCTGGCATGCGAATATCCATGAGCACAACGTCCACCGGATTATGTTGGCAAAATATCGCCGCTTCTTTACCACTAGTCGCCTCTCCAACAATCTCAATATCTTCAAAAGAACCTAGTAATATAGCTAAACCACCTCTGATGAGTTGTTCATCATCAACAAGTAATACTTTGATTCTATCCGTCATAACTGCTGCCCCCCTTTGGTAATACGATTCTTACTTTAAAGCCTTTATTTAGAGCGGAATGAATCTGAACTTTTCCACCTAATAACTTCGTCCGTTCTTTCATACCCGTAATGCCCATTTGCGGTTTAATCGTATCCGTTCCTTTTCCATTATCCATCATCGTTAAGATAACCGTGGAATCCGTAAAGTGACATTGAATTCGAACTTCATCTGCTTGACTATGTTTACTACTGTTACTTAAAAATTCTTGAATCGCTCTCATAAATAATAACTCTTGTTCAGGCGATAAGCTCCAAAGTAATTGATTATTATTAAAATAAACTTTAATCGGACTATTATGCTCAAAATCTGAAATGATGTGGTGCACCTGCTCAATAAAAGCAAACTTTTGATAATGTTTAGGCTTTAATTGGTGAATCACTTGGCGAACATCTGATAAGCCTTCTTTAGTAAAGTGATGTAATTGCTTTAACATAGCTGATGCTTGTGGCATCTTTTCCTCTGTCAATTTCTCAATGGCTGCCAATTGGATGACGATGGTCGATAAAGTATGCCCTACCGTATCATGTAAATCCCTAGAAATTCGGTTCCTCTCATTAAGGGTATGAATTTCCTCCATCGCAATCATTTGTGCCTTTTGCTCTATCAACCGCTCTTCTTGCTCATCTGCTTGAGTGCGAAACTCATAAAGACTAGTTGCTTGTACTTCTAAGCGGGTTGCTTGTTCGGATAAATAACCACATATGATAACGATACTCACTGTGAACATTAAATAATCCACCTGCGGCCAAATCGTGAGCGTTGACCATATAAACCCCGAAACAATCGCCATTAAAGATAATATAAGTACAGTCTTTTTCCGTGAAAATAACTCTCTTAATTCAATTGTTAAAAGTCCTAGCATCAAATATGGAAAGGATGGCAGTAGCCATATATTGATTAAGGCTAAAAGACACAATACAACACTATTTATCTGTTTATATTGCAAACATTCCATATAAAACCAACCTAAATGAAAGCAAATAATCCAAATAAAAAACCAAAAGAAATTACTTTGCCAAAAACTTTCTAAAGGGAAAAATTGCCCCATACTTAAGATTAATAATATATATTTAATCACTTTCATACACTCACCTCATCTTTTACATATTTAAATATAACAGACGCCAAGTATGAATGGTAGATTTTACATAATTTCTAGATAAATAGAAATACCCCACCAGACAAAATCTGTCTAGTGGGGCAATTTAACTACTCTAATTATTCAGCTGCTTCCTCGAAATACTCTGGGAAGTGTGATTCTACGATTGAGAAACAACGGCGACATAATTCTGGTGCCGCCTCAATTGTTCCAACTTCTGGTCTTACCGCACGACAACGGTCACAAGTATGACCTTCTGCCGGCTGAACTTTAACACCAAAGCCGTCATAATCAACCACTGATTCGTCTGCTTCATCAGCTAATTTTAATTCTAAACCAGATACTATTAATAATTGGTCTAAATGATCACTTAAGTCATTCAATTGATCAATTGTCTCTTGATCTGTATAGACAGTTGCTTTTGCTTCAAATGATTTCTTGATTGGGTGTTCTTCATCATTTTTTGCATTTTCTAAACCTTTAGCAACAGCTGACTCCACTTTGAAGAAGACATCCCATTCTTTAACAGTTTCTTTGTCTTGAGAAACGTCTTCGAATTTAGGTAAGTCTTGTAATTGAACAAAACCTTCTGCTCCTGGTAATTCTTTCCAAGCTTCTTCCATAGTATGAAGTAAGATTGGTGATAATAATGGAATTAAACCTTCAAGAACTGTATAAATAACAGTTTGCATTGCACGACGCGCTTTAGATTCTGCCGCTTCAATATAAACGACATCTTTTGCAAAGTCTAAGTAGAACGCTGATAAATCAACAGTAATGAAATTAATTACTTTCTTGAAGATAGTAGAGAATTCATAATTTTCGTAAGCTTTTGTTACTTCATTAACTAAAATACGATATTTAGCAAGAATATATTGATCAACTTTTGCTAAATCACTTTCAGCAATCTTATCTGTTTCAGGATTGAAATCAAATAAGTTTGATAACATAAAGCGCACTGTGTTACGAATCTTACGGTATGATTCAGATACTTGTTTTAAGATGTCTTTAGAGATACGTACATCGTTCTCATAATCCACACTTGAAACCCATAGACGGATGATATCTGCACCTAATTCTTCTGTAATCTCCTCAGGTGTAATAACATTACCGATTGATTTACTCATTTTTTGACCTTTTCCATCCATAACAAATCCTTGAGAAAGAACTGATTTGTACGGTGGGAAACCATTCACAGCTACTGAAGTTGTAAAACTTGAGTTGAACCATCCACGGTATTGGTCTGATCCTTCTAAGTACATATCTGCAGGGAATTTTTGGTCTTCACGAACTTGTAATACCCCAGCATAAGATGTTCCTGAGTCAAACCATACGTCCATAATGTCATTTTCTTTAGTAAATTTACCATTTGGACTATCTGGATGAGTGAATCCTTCAGGTAATAAATCTTTAGGTTCTCTTTCAAACCAAACGTTTGATCCAAACTCTTCAACTAATTTAGCAACGTGTTCAACTGTTTCAGTTGTTAAGATAGGCTCTCCATTTTCTGCATAGAAGATTGGTAATGGCACACCCCATACACGTTGACGAGAAATTACCCAGTCACCACGGTCACGAATCATATTATACATACGACGTTCTCCCGAAGGATGGTACCATTTCACATCATTTTCAACTGAGTTTAATAACTCTTCACGGAATTTATTAATTGATGCAAACCATTGTGGTGTTGCACGATAAATAACAGGTTTCTTAGTACGCCAGTCATGTGGGTAGCTATGTTCAAACTTCTCATCAAACAGTAACGCTCCCGTTTCACGCATCTCTTCAACGATGACTTTATTCCCTTTAAGATAGAACATTCCTTCATATCCAGGTGCTTCATTTGTGAAGTGTCCACGGTCATCAATTGGAGAAAGAACATCTAAGCCATATTTTTGACCAATAATGTAGTCATCTTCCCCGTGTCCAGGTGCTGTATGAACGACACCAGTACCAGCATCTAATTCAACGTGGTCACCTAACATTATTAATGATTCACGGTCATAGAACGGATGTTGTGCAGTTAAACGGTCAAATTGCTCCCCTTTATATTCTGCTTCGATTGAATAATCTTCCCATCCAATTTTCTTAGCAACTGCTTCTAGTAAAGCTTCTGCAACTATAAATTTACGTCCATCTACGTTTACTAAAACATATTTAGCATCTGCTTTCACAGATAATCCTAAGTTTGATGGTAATGTCCATGGTGTCGTTGTCCAGATAACGAACTCAGCATCTGCTGGTACGACATCTTTGCCATCTTTTACTTTGAAAGCAACGAAAATAGAAGGTGACGTAACGTCTTTATATTCAACTTCTGCCTCAGCTAATGTTGATTCACTTGAAGGTGACCAGTAAATTGGTTTTAGTCCTTTATAGATATATCCGCGTTCAGCCATTTGACCAAAGATACGGATTTGTTGAGCTTCATATTCGGGTTTTAAAGTTAAATACGGATTATTCCATTCACCAGTCACACCTAAACGCATAAAGTCTTCTTTTTGATTTTCAACTTGTTTCAATGCATACTCTTCACATAATTTACGGAATTCAGCGACAGACATACTCTTACGGTCTACGCCATCAGCATTAACTAAGGCTTGTTCGATTGGTAAACCATGTGTATCCCAACCAGGAACATAAGGTGAGCTATATCCAGCCATAGAATGGTAACGTACAATAAAGTCTTTAGTTACTTTATTTAATGCATGCCCCATATGTAATTTACCATTCGCATACGGAGGTCCATCATGTAAGATCCATGAAGGACGTCCTTCATTTTTCTCTTGAATTTTCTCGTACATGTCAGCGTCTGCCCATTCTTTTTGTAATTCTACTTCTTTAGTAGGTAAATTTGCGCGCATGGCGAAATCTGTTTTACCTAAATTTAATGTATCTTTTAGTTTCATTATTATCTCCAATCTGATTGATTTATTAAAAATAAAAAACGCCCCCTAAAAAAGGGACGTTATAAACGCGGTACCACCCAAATTAATAAGTTATCTCTAAAGATGACCTATTCACTCTACATGTTAACGCTATTTAAGCGGTTATGATTACTTACTTTCACCATAACAAACACAAAGATGATATTAATCAAAGGAGGGACTGCCAAGCTTTCACCACTCTTGACTCGCTAAAAGTATCCTATGATTAACTTGTTCTTATTAATCTTTTGGTAATTCAATTCTAATTGTTTGTCCTAATACACTTTCACGACGTTGAGCTGCACGTTTTTCGCGTTCAGCTTCAGCTTGTGCTTCTTCATCAATCATCGCTTCTAATTCTGCGTGTCTAGAATCAACTTCTTGCTCTTCTGGCTCAACATTATTTAATAACTCATCAAGATTTAAATCAACTCGTGTCGCTTCAGTATCTTCATGATCAGCTACACCAATAGTTGCCGGATAATCTACTTCTGGAGTAGGTGCTGGCGCGTTTTTGATTTCTTCTTCAACAAAGCGATCATTTGTAATTTCATGCGCTGCATTAAAATCAGCACTGTTCTCTTCTTCAAGTCGATCTACGCGTTGATTTACACGTTGATTTGTTGCTTCATGGAAGTGATCAGGATTAAATTGTGATTCAATCTCTTCATCAAATAATCTATGATACTCTTCACTCGTTACAACTTCAAGTTGTTGGCGAATCATTTGCTCTAATTTAGTGCGGTAAGATTTGCTTGAGCGACGTAATGCATCAGATTCAGTAACAATATTTTTAGCTGTATCAGACGCGTTATTAATCATACGATCCGCTTCTCTTTCAGCTTCGAATAAGATAAGTTCTGCTTCTTTACGAGCGTTTTGTTTCAAGCGATCTGCTGCTTCTTGAGCGACTACAATCGAACTGTTTAATGAGTCTTGCAATTGTGCAAAGTACTCATTTTTTTCTTTTGATGCTGCTAAGTCTTTCTTAAGTTCGTTGTTCTCCGCAATCATCTTTTCAAAGTCCGCAACAATTATATCTAAATAATCATTAACCTGATCTGAGTCATATCCGCGAAACTTCGAATTAAATTCTTTATTTAATATTTCGTTAGGTGTTAATACCATGAATTTACAAATCCTTTCAAATATATTCAAGTTATGTAATTTACTTTAAAAGTACATTGACGTTTAATCGATAATTATCTTTCTTAGTCATACCCTCAATATCATTGATCCAGAAGCGTCCAAACTTACGTAATGAAATGATATCATTGATACCAATCTCAATGTCAGGTCTCTCCATTGGAACGAAATTCACTTTCACATCACCTTGTGAGACTGAATTTTTCGCACGCTGTCTAGAAAAATTATAGACTTTGCTTAATAAAGTGTCAAGCCGTAAAGAGCTAGAAATTACATGCTTTACTTCCCATTGTTCTTGTGAGGTTAATATATCATCAAATGATAACTCTTCCAATTGAACTCCAACATTCGCGATTTTAGTCACTTGAGTTTTCAAATAGTCACTAATTGATGCATCAACGAGTGCATGCCAATTCGTTCCATCTGTAATAATATCCCCAATGCGCTCTCTTTCAATTCCAGTTGAAATAAAAGTTCCAAGAATTCTACCATGCGTTAAATTTCCAAATTTTTCTGGATACTTAATGTTGAATAGAACGATCGTAAAATCTTCATCATTCGGTTCATAATACTGCGGATAAATACAGGCTTGTTTACGTTCCGCACCTTCATAACCACCTCTGAAAATAACTGAAATCTCATCTCGGCTTGCGACAAGTTGTTCAACAATCATCTTCTCTCGCGGGGTTAAAAATACAGTTGTATAAGGCGCATAAGTTAAATCTACTTGATCTATCCAACCGAATACTTTATCAATAAACGGTTGCTCTTCGGGTCGATAATGTTGATATATATCATCTGACATTTAATTCACCACATTTTTAAAATAATATTGCTGCCAATATCCAGATTAAACCATCTCGGATAAATCGTAAAACAAAAATCGCAATAATAACATTGAAACTAATGCCCCCTAATGGCGGGATGAATCGATCAAATATATCCAAATATGGTCGTGCTAATTTAACAATAAATTGTCCTAAGGCACTTTCACGGGCACCTGGTAACCATGATAGTAGTGCGTATACGACTAAAACCAGTGTATATGCCTGAAATAAATTAGAAACTAAGCTCAAAAGGCCCAACTATAACACTCCCTTAAATTCTTATCTTATGAATTATAACATAAATTTTTACTTATTGATAAATAAAAAGAGGAACCAATACTGATTCCTCTATTATTTTGATGCCTTAGCATCCTAACTCTTTATTAACGATGACGTTTACGGAAAAATGGTGGCGTATCTAATTCATCTGAATCATTTACTTCACTTTGACGACTTCCAGATCCATCCGTATTTGGACGTTCAAATTGACGTTTAGGTTTAGAGTCTGCTTCAGTTGTATCAACGTCACGTGTGTTTGTTTCTCTATTTATGTCCCAATCACTGAATAAATCACGCTTTTGTTGACGACGTGGTGTTGGTTCGTTTGATTGGCTTGGTGAATCTGGTTGTTGTAGACTTTGAGCTGGTTGAGTTGATTCTGCTGAAGATGACGGTGTATTGAATGAGCGTCTTGGTGGTGTGCTCATTTTATTACGATCAGTCTTCTCATTCTCAATACCAGTTGCGATTACAGTAACAATAACTTCGTCACCTAAATCATTATTGATTGACGTACCGAAGATAATGTTTACATCACCACTTGATGCATTGGCAACAATATCACTTGCATCTTGTGCTTCGAACAAGCTTAAGTCTTCTCCACCTGTAATGTTTAATAAGATTTGTTCTGCACCATCAATAGATACTTCTAATAATGGTGATGAGATAGCTTTCTTAGTTGCTTCAGCCGTACGGTTCTCACCTGAAGATTGGCCTACACCCATTAATGCAGTTCCTTGATCCTTCATTACAGTTTTCACGTCAGCAAAGTCTAAGTTTACGTAACCTGGTGCTGTAATTAAATCAGAGATACCTTGTACACCTTGACGTAAAACATTATCTGCTTCACTGAATGCTTCTAACATTGGAGTTTTACGGTCTACAATTTCTAATAAACGGTTGTTTGAGATAATTACTAATGTATCAACCGCGTCTTTTAAGTTTTTCAATCCTTCAGCTGCAAAGCGTCCACGTTTTGGTCCTTCAAAAGTAAATGGACGCGTTACAACACCTACAGTTAAAGCGCCTAAGTCTTTAGCAATCTTAGCCACGACCGGTGCAGCACCAGTACCAGTACCTCCACCCATACCAGCAGTAACAAACACTAAGTCTGCTCCTTCTAGTACTTCGCGAATTTGCTCTTCACTTTCTTCAGCTGCTTTAAGTCCAATTTCAGGTAATGAACCTGCACCTAACCCTTTAGTTACTTTTGGGCCTAATTGGATTTTGATTTCAGCATCTGAACCTTGTAATGCTTGAGTATCCGTATTTGCAACAATGAATTCAACACCTTGAACTTCATCTTTAATCATACGATTAACGGCATTTCCACCTGCACCACCTACACCAATTACTTTAATTACTGCGCCTTCATATCCCATTGTTGAATCGAATGATAATTCCATTTATATTCCTCCTGTTTATCTATCAAGTCTTAATCAAAAAATGTTTGGAAAAAGTCACGGACTTTTGCCGTTATGCCATTCCCATTACTTTGATCAGTAACAGGCTCTGAATAGTTATTCGCTTCTTCATCTTGCGAATAGTCATCATAGTATGCCGCATCTTCATAACGATAGTCGTCATCAAATGAATTATATTGTTGATAATCATCTTGTTGATTTGAACTAGGCATAGTGTCTGGCATCGTGCGTTGGTCGTTTGCCATTTGGTTTGTCTCGTTAGCTGGTTGACGACGTTGACCGCCGAACAAGTCACCTGATTGTTGACCTCGTGCCGCTTGCCCTTGGTTACGGCCACTAGATGGTGCCGGACGTCTTTGTCCACCTTGTGGCGGCATAGATTGTCTTGGGGCAGCTTGTGAAGGAACTGCAAAAGTTCCTTGAGCAATTCGATGCACATCATCAAGATTTGCAGCATATTCGATCATTCCAAGGCTTGTTGTATAGATTGGATTACGCATTCCCATTTCTTCAGGAATAAATAAGCGAACTTTGCTTCCAAAGTATCGTTTAGCCAAATCTAAGACCCCTGGTAAAGACACAGCTCCACCTGTCAGGACATACCCTCCAGGTAAATCAAGTCCATCGACACGATTCAATTCTTCATATAATGTTTCAAAGATTTGCACTAAACGCGCTTCGATGATTTCAGCAAGATAATGTTCATCTACCCGGACAGGTTCTTTCTTTCCAACTGTTTCAACTGGGAAGTACTCATCGTCAGTAGTTTGACTTGCGATAGCAAAGCCATATTCACGTTTGATTCGTTCAGCAGAATCAAGTGACGTGTTTAGAATAACTGAGATATCTTTTGTAACGAAATCTCCACCCTCTTGATCCACGAATGAATATTTCATTTGGCCGTCGTACATAATTGATGCACTTGATTGGCCACCACCCATATCAACAACCACTGTTCCGAACTCTCGCTCATCTGCTGATAAGGCTACGGATGCAATTGCTTCTGGTTGAACGACAAGTTCACTGATTGATAAACCTGCTTTTTGAACACAGCGTCGAATATTATGGATGATTGTTCTAGGTCCAGTAATTAAGCGCGCATAAAGTTCTAGGCGAACCCCGATCATTCCTCTTGGATCTTTAATTCCATTGAATCCATCGACGATAAATTCTTCAGGAATAATTGAAATAATCTCTCTTTCAGGAGGAACTGAACGAACTTTAGCTGCATTGATTACATTCTCAACGTCTAGGGCTGTTATTTCTCTATTATCGCTGGCAACAGCAATCATACCGTGGCAATCTTCTACCATAATTTGATTACTTGGAACACCAACGATCACTTCGTTAATTTTTACATTTGCTTTGCGTTCTGCTTGAGAAATGGCTCTTTGAATCGAGTTGACTGTATCATCTATATCGACGATAACCCCACGACTCAATCCACGTGATTTTTCATTTCCCACACCGATAATATTAATATTTCCATTAATATACTCAGCGACAACGACTTTAATTGAGGTCGTACCAATATCTAAACTAACAAAAATTTCTTGATTTCTCATTTAGGTATTAACCCCCTTCTGGCTAATTATTTTTCTATATTTTGTTTAATTTTCTTCAATTTCACATTACCTATATTAGCACAAACTTCATTTTAATAGAAGAAAAAAAGATAAATGTAAAAATAATTACATATAACTTATCTTAATTATTATCAAGTTTGACACTATTAGCAGAATTTTCTGCTGGTGTGAAGTATGCACCGACTTCAAAATTAATCACTCCGGTTTGCCCGTCTAATTGTCTTATAATATCCGGATAATATTGTACTTTTTGAGCAAAAGTCGAAATTATGGCATTTATGGTATTTCCATCTTCCATTTCAACAACTATGGCGTTCGGTTTATTTTCGTCATCAGCGGAAGTAACGGTCTCCATCATAGCTAATATATTTGGATCAATTTGACGTAAACCTTGTGCAACTTCCGTCAGTTTACCACTTGTATCGAAGCCGATTAATTCTGGTAATGCTTCATTGGCTATATTTGCTAATTCTTGGTTTCCGGATACATTCAGAATCTCACCGTTATTCAAGACTGGATGGTAACCATCTTGGTTAATTAACCCCACAAGGTCATGTTCGACGACATTAATTTCTAATTGTTTCCAATCAGGTCGATTAAATACGACACTTTCAATTAAAGGATTTTCCTCTTTAATTGTCGCTTCAATCTCTTGTCTTTGGCTCATTACTTCATCTACTTCATCGAATTTATATATTCGAGACGATCCTTTTACAAACGTTTTCGGAACAAGCTCGGTTCCCGTGACGACTAAATTATTCACTTTATTAAACGGCATTAATTTCCAACCCGTCACTAGCATTGTTAGGTATATTAATGCAAAAACCGCAAATAGTACAGTCTTACCCTCTGGCAGGGTCGCATTAGAACTCTTGTTCATCTGTCTATTGACCTTTTGGTGCAAGTTATAATACCAATTGGTTCGACTACCTTGAGGTTGGTTTCTTCGAGAAGGTTTATTGCCAGAGTAATTTCGATTAAAGTTCTGATTTCTGTTCAGATTTTGATTTCGCCTTTGATTCAAATTCTGATTTTGCTGTCTAGTTGCTCTCTCACGAGTGTTTGATTGGGGTTCGTCAAAGTTTCGACTATTTGGTTGATTCGCACGACTATTAGATTCATTCTGATCGCGTCTGTACTCATCCATTTGATATACTCGTCGCTGTTGAACAGGACCTGACTGAGGAGGTATCGGATGAATAACTTGATTCGGTTGATACTGTTCTTCTCGGTTCCGGTTCCCTTCAGCTTGTGTATGTTGAGTCCGACTGAAATAATCTTGCTCAAGTTCATCGCGATTTGTTATGCCGCTTTGCTTTGGTATAATCGGATTTCCATTACTATCGATGCGATAGTTTCCACGAATCGGTTGAGATGGTTCGTTTACCGGTCTAGATTGCCTTGTTTCAGGACTGTTTGATTTCCGATTATTTGGCGTATTTTGAGGCCCTGTTCGATAATTTCCTCGCCGCTCATTATTACTCATAGCTTTCACCTCCTCGAAAATATTTAGTCTTAATTATTTATTAAATAGATTCAACTAATTTAATAATATCATCTATTGCATGTGGCGTACCTAATTTTTTAGCATTTTCTGCCATTTCATTTAATGCTGTTTGATCTAGTATCATTCGGTCAATCGTATGAACTAATTGACTTGAGTCAAGTTGACTTTCTTTTATCATTTCAGCAGCCTGATTATTCACTAATGCTATGGCATTCATCTCTTGATGATTATTCGTAACATATGGACTAGGAATTAAAATACTAGGAAGTCCAAGTGTTGTCAATTCTGCTAAGGTCGTTGCACCACTTCTGCAAACGACTAGATCAATTCTTTGAAATAGTGCTGGCATGTTATCAATGTATGGAACTATTTTAACATTATTAGGTATTTTAATCTGGTTGTCTTCTATATAATTCATCCATTCTGAATGATGAACTGAACCTGTCCCAATAATTACCTGGTACTCTTTCTTAGCAAAGTCTTCGATGGATTCTACAGCTGCTTTATTAATAGCTGGCGCACCACGACTACCTCCAAATATTAGTACCGTTGGTAATTGATCATTAAAGCCATAATTTTTTGATAGAATATGCTCATCTTTAGCATAGTTTGTTACTTCTTGTCCTCTTGGGTTTCCAGTAAATGCCACTTTTTGACTGACTTTTGCAAAGTCATTCTCAACTTCATAAAAAGACGTCGCAACTTTATCTACAAAGCGACTTAAGAATTTATTAGTTACTCCTGCGACACTATTTTGTTCATGAATCAGTGTCGGAATACCTAATTGAGTTGCCCCATAAAGGACAGGTGCACATACGAAACCGCCAGTTCCAATGACTAATTCAGGTTGAAATTCTTTGATTAATTTCTTCGCTTTTTGTGTGCTCGTTAACATTTGCCAAGCGACTTTAATATTATCTAGCGATAAACTGCGTTTTAAACCAGATATTTCAATGGATTTAAAGTCAATATTCGCTTTTGGAACAATACTTGCTTCGAGACCTTTGTCTGTACCGATGTATAAACATTCTAAGTCCGGATTGAGTTCTTTCATTCGATTATAGATTGCAAGAGCTGGATAAATATGTCCCCCAGTCCCTCCACCAGATAAGATGATTCGATTGATTTTCATAATATGATACTCCTATTCATCCGTATATGGTTCTTCTAGTAATAATTGTTCAATGGTATCGATATAAACGTCACCACGAATTTCAAAGTTTTGATATTGATCCCAGCTCGCACAGCTTGGTGATAATAAGACGACTTCACCTTGTCTTGCTTCACGGTAAGCTTTTGATGTAGCTTCTACTAAATCATCAAAAATTTCAATCGAGTTAACGCCCGCAGCTTTAAAGGCTTTTGCCATTTTGTCTTTGGTTTCACCGTAAAGATAAGCTCCTGATACGTTCTTAAGAAAGGGTATTAACTCATCAAATTCATTACCACGATCTAAGCCACCACCAATAAATCGAATGGGTTGCTTGAAACTATTTAAAGCAGTAATCGTAGCGGTAATATTGGTAGCTTTTGAATCATTGTAGAAACTTCGTCCACTGACATTAGCTACCGGCTGAATTCTATGACGCATCCCTTTGTACTCTCTGACTATGTTAGAAATTTCTTGGTTCGAAATGCCTTTTATTTTTGCAACTGCCACAGCCGCTAGGACATTCTCGACATTATGGCTACCAGGAATTTGAATATCTGATAATGGTATAATTTGCTCTTCTTTAAAGTATATCCATTCACCTTCAACATAAGCACCATGCGATCGGACAAACTCATCGATTATTTCAATTGAGAATGGAATAAGTTGCCCTTTAAATTCTTTAACCCAATGATGTAATTCAGCATTATCATAACGATATACGATTTGGTCATCCTGTGTTTGATTGGCTAAAATCTTTAATTTGGCTTTGGCATATTCTTCACGTGTACGATGATAGTCCAAATGAGCTTCATAAATATTGGTAATGACCGCAATTTCAGCGTGAAATTGTTCAGTTCCAGCTAATTGGAAACTAGATAATTCCATGACGATGTCATCATCTTTTGTCGCTTGATCAATAACATCTAAAGTTGGGATGCCAATATTTCCAGCAAGGTAAGCATTCCCTTTTTCTCTTTCAGTTAATAATTCTCTCAGTAAACTTGTTGTCGTTGTTTTACCATTACTACCTGTAATACCTATGATCGATGCCTTACTAAATCTTGAAGCAAGCTCAACATCTGTATAAATTGGGATGTTTTTTTCAATCGCTTTTTGTAAAAAAGGAATTGAATAAGGAATCCCGGGGTTTTTGATAATCATATCAAAATACTTATCAAAGAGTTCTAAAGGATGCCCACCATCGACGATTTGGACGCCATCTTCTAAAAGCAAAGTAACCGACGGGTCTTGTGATAGATCCCCTCGGTCATTAATCGTTACATTTGCTTGTTGTTTAACTAGGAACTCAGCTACACTTTTCCCTGTTCTTGCGTAGCCTAACACTAGTATTTCTTTGTCTGATAAATTCTCGTTCGTTCCCATTCTAAAAATCGCTCCCTATTAAAAGATAAATAATGCAATCAATGCACTAATTAATCCGACAGCCCAAAATACATTTACCACTTTTGATTCACTCCAACCAAGCATTTCGAAATGGTGGTGAATTGGTGCCATCTTAAATATTCTTTTTCCTCGAGTCTTGAAGGATAATACTTGAAGCATAACACTTACTGTTTCAACTACAAAGACAAAACCAATAATTAATAAACTCCATGGATTATTAAGTACGGATGACATCACTGCCAGTCCTGCTCCTAAGGCAAGTGAACCAACGTCCCCCATAAAAATCTTCGCTGGTTTACGATTAAAGATTAAAAATCCAACTAACGATCCAACTACAATCAATGAAGCTGTTGCTACAGTTGAGTTCCCTTCAGCTGCGGCGATAAAGTAATACGCGCCATACGCAATAATATTTAAGCCGGTCGCTAAACCATCTAAACCGTCCGTTAAATTCACTGCATTTGAAAAGCCAGTAATCCAGATAAACATGAATAATCCTACTAACAGAATGTTAGAGATTTCAAAACCAAAAAATGGTATGAAAATATGTTGATTTGTTACCATGGCAATTAATGCAATAACAAAAGCAAATAATAATTGTGTTAAAAACTTCTGTTTAGCAGTTAACCCTTCATTTCTTTTTTTGAAAATACTTATAAAATCATCAATAAAACCAATGGCTCCAAATAATAAGAACGCTAGCCAAATCATCCAGAACTCACCTGAGTAAGACGTTTGGATAAAGCCAAAGATTAACATCGCAAATAAAATAGCTAGGATAAATACTGTTCCTCCCATAGTTGGTGTCCCAGTTTTTACTTCATGCCATAATGGGCCATCTTCCCGTGTTGTTTGACCTAGTTTCTTTTTATTAAAGTATTGGATGAAAAAAGGCATCGCAATGACTGTTAATAAAAAACTAGTCACGATTGGTAAGATAATATTCAATTTTTCGTTCACTCCTTAGTTTTTATAACTGTTTACGATGGATAGCATCAATAACTGTTTGCACTTCATCGTAAGGTATATTGTCGTTTCCAATGACTTGGTAAGGTTCTCCACCTTTACCCGCGAATAAGACAATATCATTTTTTTGAGCAATGTCAATGGCTTGTTGTACTGCTACTACTCTATCTTTTATAATTGAATAAGGTTTATTATCATTATGATGTAAACCAATCATTTCATTGACAATTTTTTCTACTGGCTCAAACCTTGGATTGTCAGCAGTGAATACAATTTCATCCGCATACTTAAATAAGATATCTCCTAATGGTTTCCGCATCCCACTATCGCGGTTTCCGCCACTATGTCCCATCAAGGCAATGAGTTTTTGATCATCTGTTTTATGTTCAATGAGTTCTTGCATTACTCGTTCAAGTGCATCGGGTGAATGTGCAAAGTCAACAATCACTTCGAAATCTTGTCCTTCATCAACAACTTGCATACGTCCAGTGACACCAGTAAAATCTTGAGTCGCTTTCAGAATATCATCTATTGTATATTGGTAATATTTACTCAATGTTAAAAATGCTGCCAAATAATTCGAAACGTTGTAAGATCCACGCATCGGTATTTCTACTGTAAATGACTCTTTTTTGTAATCAATAATAAATTCAGTCTTACCATTTTTCTCAGTAATTGAATGTGCATAAGCTGTAGCTTGAGGATGCTCTAAACTATATGTCACAATATCGGCACTAGTTACTTCTGCCATCGTCGTATGGTATGGATCATCCATATTTAATATTGCAAGTCTTGGTCGGTCATTATGGAAACTTTGTCCTAAATGACTAAACAAAAGACTTTTCGCATTTGCATAACCTTCCATAGTTGAATGGAAGTCCAAATGTTCTCGTGTTAAATTCGTAAAGATGGCACAATCAATATCAGTAAACGATAAGCGTCCTAAAGCTAATGCGTGAGAAGACGCCTCAATGATAGCATCTTCACAGCCTGTTTCAACCATTTCATTGAATAATCTCTGCATCTCTAAAGCATTCGGTGTTGTATTTACTGCAGGATAATATTTGTCCCCTACTTTATAATGCAAGGTTCCAATCACACCTGTCTTACGATCGAGACTTTCGAGTAATTGACTAATCATATTACTCGTTGTTGTCTTCCCATTAGTCCCAGTTACCGCAACAACATTTAGCTTTGTTGACGGTTCATTGTAATATTGGTTTGCAAGTATCGCTTGAGTACGGAAAGTTGATGTTACTTGCACGATGGTTGCATCAAGTTGCTCTGGCTCTTGGGGCAAATCTTCAACAATGATTAATTTTGCTCCCTTGTTAATTACGTCTTCAATCGCTTGATGCCCATCAAAGTTCTCGCCTTTGATAGCAATAAAGCATGAATTATTTTCTACTTTACGCGTATCATTTACTAAACTAGACACTTCAGTTTCTAAATACTGCGTATTAATTATATGTGCATCATATAATACGTTTATTAATTCTTTTTGTTCCATCGTAGTCCTACTTTCTATTCATAAACTGATACATATTCCACAAAAGGTCTAAATATCTCAGCTAATATTTGCGATCCCATTAAATTATGATCATTGGTTGGTCGTTTCATTGAGAAATACAACATATATTTCGGATCCTCGGCCGGGAAAAATGAAACAACTGAGAAATAATAATCATTGGCACCTTCTAAATAACCTAAGCCATCTGGATTGGCAATTTGTGCCGTACCTGTTTTAGCTGCTATCTGAACGCCAGGCACACTATATTCTTGAGCTGTACCATAATCTTCATTCACAGTATTAACCATTAAATCAACGATATGGTCAGCTGCTTCTTCTGAGATTGGTTGATTAACCTCAATTGGTTGAAATTCATCATTCTCTCCAATGCCGTTAAGGTATTGAATTTTCATCATTTTCCCATCGTTAGCAATCGAAGTGAATGCTTGCAATAATTGAATGGGTGTTGTCGCAAATCCTTGTCCGAAACCAGACATGGTTGCAGAAACCGGATTATCAAACTCTACTGTTCCTGTTGCTTCATTTGCCAATCCTGATCCCGTTGTTTGACCGAAACCAAATTCAGATAATTGAGTCGTCCATTTATCTATGCCGATACGGCGAATTAATTCGACAATTGTCACATTACTTGATCTAGATAATCCTTCATCAAAAGTAATCGGTCCCCAACCGTACAAGTTATAGTCTCGAACCGTCACATCTTCAATTTCTGTTGAACCGGTCTCAACTAATTCATCGGGTTTATAAACGCCCATATCATAAGCTGTTCCTTGTGTTAATATCTTCATGGTTGAACCTGGCTCATAAACTTCTTCAACCAATTGGTTGGTCCATTGCGTCTCAATTCCTTCACGAGTATTCAACTTAAATGTCGGTCTTTGAGCAGCTGTTAATAACTTACCAGTCTCAACTTCGACCAAATAAGCACTCATCTCTTCAGGTTGATACTTATTATATGAATAATCAAGTAACTCTTCCATATAATGTTGGAGTCGGCTATCTAAAGTTAGATAAATATCTTCACCCAATAATGTTCGCGTTCTTTCAACCAGGTCAGGATTATTTTCAATGGTGTTTTGCCCACTTAATTCAGCATCATAAGCTGATTCAATTCCGATTTGCCCAGTTAAGATATCCGCTGTCGGCATCCAAGAATTATTCTGTTCTTGCTTCGACGCATAGCCTATCAGATGTGAACTGAAGTAATCGTTCACGTATTGTCTGGAACTTTGACTTACAAAATAAACTCCTGGTAAATCCTCTTCTTCAATGGCATCGCGAGTTTCTTGACTCATATTACTACCCGCTGTACCAAATTCAACTTGAATCGCCTCATAGTTTAATAGTATATCCAAGACCTCATCACGGGTCATATCAATATAATTACTTAATACTTTAGCAGTGTAATCCCTGTCTTCAACTGCGTCGTAGCCATTACCCCCTTGCAATACTGCATACATGGAATAAGAAGTAGTATCAATCGCAATCGGCTGACCTTTAATGTCATAAATCGTGCCACGTTTTGCTTCGATGATACTACTTCTTGGGTCTTGTGAATCTTCGATATATTCTACTAAATCCTCACCATGCGAAGACTGTGTTACGTTTAATTGAAAGAAGCGTGCACCTAACAAAATAAATGTTATAGCTGCGACGCCTATTAATAATAATATATTTAAATTAGAATGATTGCTTTGTTTTTCGCTCATCTCTCAACAGTCCTAACTCTGTCTTTCTCAATAGTCATATTGTTGCTATCCGCTGCTTCTTTAATTTGTTGATAATTGAATTGGTCAGTAATTTGACTATTTAAAATATCAGTATTAGAACGGTATTCTGTAATAGAATCTTCTAAATTATTGATTGAACGTTGTTGCTCAATAATATCCACTCTAATAAAGAAACTAGCCATGATTGCTCCAACGGCTATTATACTACAAAGAGATAACCAGATTGTTTCAAATTTAGATAGTTTTCTTTTCTTTTTGGAAACATTATTTTCTTGTTCTTCAAATGGTTGATCACTTGCTGGTACACTATAGTTTGGCGAGGCAACAGATTGAGAATTATCATAATGATTTCCTAATTTCCGTTCAAAATATTGCTCTTCATTATAATTTGCCTTTTCTAATAGTTCTGACATCCGAGGCCTCCTAAATCCTTTAAATCTATTCTTTAATTGTCGTACGTTCGATGACTCTAAGTTTTGCACTTCGAGCTCGATTATTATGTTCTAATTCTTCAGAGTCAGCAGTAACTGGTTTTCGGTTAATAAACTTATATTCCGGTTGTTGCTCTGCTGGCAGTACTGGTAAATTAGGTGGTGTTTCTGGTGGCGTTGACTTCTCTCTATATAACTGTTTGACTAAACGGTCTTCTAAAGAGTGGAATGAGATAACACTCATACGTCCACCAACTTTTAATAATTTCAACCCTGCTTCCAGTGATTCCTCGAGTGCGCCTAATTCATCATTCACAGCGATACGAATTGCCTGAAAAGTTCGTTTAGCAGGATGTCCACCTGTTCTTCTAGTTGCAGCCGGTATAGCTAACTTCACAATTTCACTTAATTGTGTTGTCGTTTCAATCGGTGCTTTTTCTCTTTCTGATTCAATGGCTCGAGTAATTCTCTTCGCAAACTTCTCTTCCCCATAACGACTAATAATTCTTATTAAATCATTGAAATCCCACTCATTCACAACTTCGTAAGCACTAAGTTCTTGAGTTTGATCCATTCTCATATCTAAACGTGCTTCTTGATGGTAACTAAAACCACGTTCAGCAATATCTAATTGTGGAGATGAAACCCCTAAGTCATAATAAATACCGTCAACATAATCAATATTATATTCTGCTAAACCTTGCTCGATTTCTCTAAAATTACGATGAATAAAAGTTACTTTACCTACTTCTATCTCTTCTGCTAATACAACTTTTGCATTGTCAATGGCTGTCATATCCTGATCAAAGGCATATAAATGTCCGCGTTCTGATAATTGAGATAATAAATACTTAGCGTGACCTGCTCCCCCCAAGGTGCAATCTACATAAGTTCCATTCGGATTAATCTCTAACATATCAATTGTTTCATGCAATAGAACTGTCTCATGTTCAAATGACATTCATAATCCCCCCGTTTCTAAAATCCAAAATCAATCATGTCTTCTGCGATATCCTCAAAATCTTCTTCAATACTATCTGCAAATTCTTCCCAACGTTCGCTACTCCAAATCTCGATACGATCTGATACGCCGATCACACGACAGCTCTTATCGATTTTAGCGAAGTCTATAAGTGTTTTAGGTAAATTTATTCGCCCTTGCTTATCTACTTCTACTTCAGTGGCAGCTGAGTAAAAGAAACGAGTAAATTTACGTGCATCTTTTTTTGCTAAAGGTAATTGTTGTAATTTTTCTTCAATAGTTTCCCAATTTTCGAGTGGATAGCCGAATAAACATCCGTCTAAACCACGAGTAATAATAAAGTTATGACCTAAATCTGGACGGAATTTTGCTGGCATAATCAGTCGCCCTTTTACGTCAATATTATGTTGATATTCACCAATGAGCACGACTATTACACCTCCTCCATTTTAGTTAATTTCATTCTACCACATCCCTCCACTTCGTACCACTATTTACCAAATTTAAACAAAAAAAGAGCCGAAACTCTTTCGAGTAACGGCTCTAAACAGCTTATTATCAACCTTTGTTAAAGGTGTGGGCGAGTGGAAGATTAGTGGGGGTATTTTCCTACTAAAAGTATGTATAAGCTCTTAAAAGGACTAAACCAACTAAGAAAGCTGAAAACATTTTGGATATTAATTGACTAGCAGGCATATAGTATTCTTGAAAAGTAAACATATCAATGCGTTTGATATAGTCATATAATTGCAAACCTAGGGCAAATGCCGTTATAAAAAGTATGAATGCGATCAGACTAAAACCAAAGATTAATTTTGAAAAAAGATGAATTAATGTCAACCAAAGTGGTAATAGCAAAATAGCTAAATTCAATGGATACTTATCAAAAAACTTCAAATATGATTTCAAGTACTTTTGAACAACAAAAATAATGATTACTGGAACAATATATAAAAGTAATTCCGATAACACGAACTCATTTGTCATTAAAACACCTCCACTTTCAGCTTAATTTGCTTTATTTCTCAGTCCCTTAATTATACACAATTTGACAAGCAACTTTAATCATTTCTAAAAGGATAAACCGAATCTTTTAAAATAAAAAAATCGAATGAAAATCATGAGCTAACTTTTACACTGATTAGACCTAGTGTGTTAAAAACCTTTGATTTATCATTCGATCAATTCATTTGTTTATTTGAAATATTCTGTCATCTTATAAAGTCAAGAATATGTTGCCATGTATCTTGATTTAACACTTCCCAGTAATTTCCGTCACCTATAATGGAATATCCAATAAATAAACCAATAACGAAAAACAAAACGATAAATAATAAAAATAATATTACTTTACCAAGTGTTTTTAAGACGGTTAATAAAACATTGTCTTCAATATATTTATCTGACATATTTCGATCCCCTATCGTTAGTTTATCCAATGAGACGGCGTTTCAATCTTGAGAAATAGCGTGCGACTTTTTGTCGCCAAGATAGATTTGTCCGTTGTAATTTACCAGATTGAATTAAATCTAGCATAATACCTGTCCCTATCGCTACACAACTCATAGGTTGATTGGCACGAATGGCAGAGACATTTAAATACTCGGATAGAAAAACGTCTATAGAACCGATTAATGCTCCCCCGCCTGTAAGTAGTATTCCTTTTTCCATAATATCAGACGCAATTTCAGGTTGCGTGTCTTCAAGCAGTTCTTTAGCTGCTCTAGCTATCATAGCTAATTGTTCATGAATTGCTTCATATATTTGGTTCGATGTGACATTAATTGATTTTGGTAGTCCGGAAACTAAATCTCGACCTTTTAATGTTTTAGTCTCTAATTGAGCTTGATTCTCAATGAACACTGCTGAAGCTAAATCAATTTTAATTTGCTCCGCAGACCGTTCACCAATGAGCAGTTTGTATTTATCTTTGAAGTATTGAATTATACTAGCGTCAAAATCATCCCCAGCAATCTTTAATGATGTACTTTGAATAATGTCGCCACCTGAAATTATTGCAATATCAGAAGTGCCACCGCCGATATCAATAACCATATTCCCTGAGGGATCTAGTAAATCAATTCCAGCGCCAACTCCCGCCACTTTGGGCTCTTCTTCCATAAAAATCTTGCCGCCACCTGCTTTTTCAATCGCTTCAACAAGTGCTGTTTGTTCAATCTCACTTATATTCGATGGTCGACAAATAAGTACATTTGGCTTTGTAAACCATCTCTGTGAGTGGATTTTTTGAAAGAAAAGTACAAGAAGTGCTTCTGCAATATCATAATCTGCAATCACGCCACCTTTTAATGGCTTTATGATTTCAATCGAATCTGCTGTTCTACCAATCATTTCATACGCTTCATTACCAATAGCGATGACTTCTTGAGTCTGCTTATCTAAAGCAACGACTGAAGGTTCATTTAATATGACCCCTCGACCTTTAAGATGAATCAAAACATTCGCAGTACCTAAGTCGATTCCGATATCTCTGCTCATGTATTTTCACCCATCTATTTTCTGTACTTTAAGCGAGTACTTTAGTTTTATTAGATTCAGAAACAATTGGTTGAATTTCTACACGTTCAATATTAGCACCTAAGTTAGCTAATTTCTCATGGAATTTATAATATCCACGGTCTAAGTTTTTTAATTCTGAAACGCGAGTTAATCCCTTCGCTACTAAACCAGCAATAATTAATGCGGCTGCAGCTCTTAAGTCAGTTGCTTTTACACTTGCACCACTGAATTCAGTTGGTCCATACATAACAGCAGTCTGACGCTCAATTGTAAATTTAGCACTCATACGACGTAATTCTTCAAAATGCATAAAGCGATTCTCAAAGACTGTCTCTGTTAGAGCACTGCTTCCACCAGCCAATAATTGTGCAATTGACATTTGTGCTTGCATATCTGTTGGGAAACCAGGATAAGGAAGTGTCTTAACATCTGTTGCTTTTAATGTTTTTGGTCCTTTAACACGGATTCCATTTGTATATTCTTCAAACTCAACACCCATTTCAGTTAATTTACTGATTAATGGTTTGTTGTGATCGCGAATGGCACCTTCAACAAAAACATCCCCTTGTGTTACAGCGGCTGCAACAATGAATGTTCCTGCTTCAATTCGGTCAGGAATAACAGAATGCTTCACACCGTGGAGTGATTCAACACCTTTAATTTTAATCATTTCTGTTCCTGCGCCGACAATTTTAGCACCCATTTTGTTAAGGAAATTAGCTAAATCAACGATTTCTGGTTCACGAGCTACGTTTTCGATGATTGTTTCTCCTTCTGCTAAGACTGCAGCCATCATAATATTCTCAGTCGCACCCACACTTGGGAAATCTAAATAGATTCTTGCACCTTTTAATTTAGATGCTGTTGCTTCTACGTAACCAGCTTGGCTGTTAATCTTAGCACCAAGTGCTTCAAAGCCTTTTAAGTGTAAGTCAATGGGTCTAGTCCCAATGGCACACCCACCCGGCATAGCTACTTTTGCATGTCCAAAACGAGCTAATAATGGACCCATGACTACAATTGATGCTCTCATTTTACTTACGAAATCATAGTCAGCGATTGTTTTAACTTCACCAGTCGCGTCAATTTTCATTTCGTTTGCTTCTTCGTTAAATGAATTTTCTACTTGAATATTCGTTAATAATTCATTAATTGTCAAAACATCAGATAAAATAGGTACATTCGTTAGTTCAGTCACACCAGTTTCTGCCAAAATTGATGCTGCTAAAATAGGTAAAACGGCATTTTTTGCTCCCTCAACCTTTACCGTACCTTCTAGGCGATTTCCACCTTGAACAATAATTTCTTGCATTTTAAAATAATCCCCTTTAAGTATTTTGTCGCATTGGAGCTTACGACAAAAAAATATAATATTTATAGAAAGCTACTCAAAAATATATTTTGAAGTACCTCAATGATCGTCAGTACGAACGAACCTGCTACATGTCCAACTGCGATACTAACTAATATACACGCGTACTGTGCCATGTAATATTTGCGCTCAGAAAAAAACTGACGCCAATTAATATCTTTAAAGACCATATAACTCAATAGGATAAACGTAAAACGGACAACAAGTACTGCCATACCATTAAAAATCGCCATACTACGCCCACCTTTCTAGTTCGGAATTATCATAGCATAAAATCAAATTTAATTAAACAGATTTATTTTATCCAAATTCCAGACTTGTCAAAATTAAATTTTAATAAAGATAAGTGTAATAATTCAAACATTGCTCTTATAAGTTTACAACTACCCCTTTTACAAATATTACAATTTCGCCATTTAATCAAATTTAAGTAATTCTTAACTTTCTTTGACTTAAATTTTACTAACAAACAAATTTTAATATTCTTAAATTGAATCTGAATACGCTATCATATTCTTGGCTAGTTAATAATATTATTTTATACAAAAAACTAGAACAAATGATGAATTGTTCTAGTTTAATCTTAAATTATTTTGTTGTTATTTCATTATAGTATCTACGGTGATCATCAATGCGATCTAAGTAGAACCCTGGATGAAGTGTTTCTTTATTTTTGACAACTTCGATGACTCCATCTTCATTAGAAAGTGTTTTTTCGAAATTCTCTTCATAAGCTTTGATATCTAGTCTTTCTCGTCGATTTAAGTGTAATAACGTACCTTCTTTAGAAATATTTTCTTTGAAGCCTGGTTGTAAAGTACCTGTGAATAATTCTGCAACCGCACCAGATCCATAACTAAACATCCCGATTCTTTGTCCTTCTTCAAGATTGTCATCGAAGTTCAGTAAAGAAATTAAGCTTAAGTATAATGATCCTGTATAAACATTCCCAACTTGGCGACCAATAAAAGTTGAGTCTTGATAATGACTAAACCATCTTTCAACTAACTCTGGGTTAATATTCGTTTCTTCTTTGTTCTCTAAAGATTGCAGACATTTACGTCCCATCTTTGTAAATGGTAAGTGGAATGAGATGGCTTGTAAATCACTTAGGCGTTCAGGGTAACGTTTTGCATACTCTTCTATAATCGTATTGAACATTTCAATGTATAGTTCTGTCGAGTATTTACCTTGTACATATGGTACTTCGGCGTATGACGGACGCCAGAAGTCGAACTGATTTTCTGTCAGACTTAGTGTTTCGCTATCTAATGCTAAGATGCGAGGATTTGCAATTACTAACATGGCAATTGCGCCTGCACCTTGAGTCGCTTCCCCACCCGAGTTGAGTCCATAGCGTGAGATATCTGACATTATCACTAAAACTTTTCGTTCTGGGTTCAGCTTTATGTAATTAAATGCAGATATAAGTCCTGCTGTTCCTCCGTAACAAGCATGTTTCACTTCGTAAGCTTTAGAAAAAGGTTGAATACCTAGCATTTGGTGAATGTAAGTCGCAGCTGATTTTGAGAAATCAAAACCGGATTCTGTAGCGAAGATAACTTGATCAATTAATTCTTTATCTTCTTTAGTTACAATTTTGTTGGCTGCATTTGCTGCCATAGCAACGATATCTTCTTCAATGGTTGGTACAGCCATTTTCTCTTGCCCAATACCAATTAAGAATTTATTTGGATCAATGTCTCTAGCTTTTGCTAATTCAACCATATCAACGTAGTGATTTGGTACGTGAAATGTAATTTGATCGATTCCTACCTTTACGATTTGAATCCACTCCTTCTCTATCTCTATTTCCGTATTCCGTCTAAAATCTTTCTTGCTGTATCCCGGTTCATTTGCCCAGCTTCACTTAACTGAGTCACAACAGCCGGTATTTCTTTTATTGTTGCGCCTACCTGCATGGCTAAAGCACGTGCTTGCATGCGCATATGTCCCTTTTGGATGCCTTCACTAACTAAAGCTCTCATAGCAGCAAAGTTTTGTACGAGGCCAACAGACGCGATGACATTTGATAAATCTTTAGCTGATGTGATATTGAGCATTTGTAAGGCAAGTTTTGCGGTTGGATGGGATGATAATGTACCGCCAACAGTAGCAACTTGTAACGGTATCTCAATGCTACCTTCTAACATTTCATTTTCATAATTTACTTGCCACTTAGTCAGTGAACGGTATTGCCCGTCTTTGACCGCATAGGCATGAGCGCCTGCTTCAATTGCTCTCCAATCATTTCCAGTTGCAATAACTACGGCATCAATTCCATTCATGATTCCTTTATTATGTGTTGTAGCACGGTAGGGATCTAACCAAGCATAGTCTGAAGCCATCTCAAGACGCTCTGCTAAACTAATCGCTTCGTCTTTATCATTGCTTAAGCGAGCAAATGGTACTTTGGCTGAAGCAATAGTTAATGCCTGTGCTTGGTAATTGGATAATATACTCATTAAGACTTCACCTTCAATGATGGATTCCATCGTTGGAGAAAGTGCTTCTAAGACAGTATTAATCACATTAGCACCCATAGCGTCACAGGGATCAAGTGATAAATAAATACTGATGTAATTGCGATTAGGATGCTCTTTCTCTTCAACCCAAATATCTCTTGGCCCCCCGCCACGTCTGACCATGGATGCACTTGCTTGAGAAGCAATGTCGAGAAGCTTCGCCTTATTCTCTTTAATAATCTGTTGAATTTCAGCCATAGATTGTTGAACTGTCATAATAATTTGTCCAATTAGCAGTCGCTCTTTCGTTTCCGCCTGAATATTTCCTAGTAATTTAGCTCCAAAACTGGCCGCTGCAATCACAGATGGCTCCTCTATTGCCATCGGAACTACATACTCAGCATTATTCACTTTAAGATTAACTGCTACACCTAGAGGTAAATGATAATTAAATAAATAATTTTCTATCATTTGATTCGCATAGGCTTCCGGCAACATGGTATCCGCTGAATTAATAGATAAACCCAGCCATGATTCCATTAATTCTAATCGCTTGGATATCGAATGCTTGTAAAAGCCTGAGAAAAATTGCCTTTGATCCATATTACTGCTCCTTCAAATTGATATTTTTGATTTATTTAGTCAATCATCTTTGTAGACATTAAAAAACGAATATAACTATTAAGATGGGGTACAAAGTACACTTACCGTTTCAGCCGTTTATTATACTATGAATACATTATATATTCTAGTAAATTTCTAAACTTCGTCTGTGTCCAGTCATCATGAATAGCATATTCGCTTTTTTGAATGAATTGTAAATTAATTATTTTGTTCCAAAAATTCGATCTCCAGCATCTCCTAGACCTGGGATGATATAACCATGTTCGTTTAGTTTCTCATCTAAAGCTGCAGTGTAGATATCTACATTTGGATGCGCTTCTTGTAAAGCTTTTATTCCTTCTGGTGCTGCTACTAAACAAACAAATGTAATGTTATCTTCTTTTACATTATACTTTGTTGTTAATTGGTTAAGTGCAGTGATTGCAGAAACTCCTGTCGCAAGCATTGGATCAACAACGAACACACGACGCTCGTCGATATCTTGTGGGAATTTAGCAAAATATTCAATGGCTTCTAACGTATCAGGATCACGATACACGCCGATATGTCCAACACGAGCTGCTGGAATCATGTCCATGATTCCATCTACCATACCTAAACCTGCACGTAAGATTGGGACAATTGCCAATTTTTTACCAGCGATTTGTTTTTGAGTTGTTTTCATAATCGGTGTTTCAATTTCAATATCTTCTAAGGGAAGATCTCTCGTAATTTCATAAGCCATCAACATACCAATTTCATTTGTTACTTCACGAAATACCTTTGTTGAACAATCTTTATCTCTAATAATTGTTAGTTTATGTTGAATTAATGGATGATTTACTACTTCAAACTTTGCCATTTTATTCCTCCTAAGATAATTTATTATTTGAATAATGGTCGGTCTTTCATTAGTTCATAGACCTTGTCTTTAATTTCTGACATTTCGCCCTCTTCTGCTGATAAAGCATCAAGGATAAAATCCGCTACTAATTCTACATCTGATTCTTTCAATCCACGTGTAGTAATTGCAGCTGTTCCAATTCGAATACCACTTGTTTGAACAAATGATTCTTTATCAAATGGAATTGAGTTTTTATTTACAGTGATACCTACTGCATCTAAACGCTCTTGTGCCCATTTACCTGTGATGCCAAGTGGAGTCACGTCAATTAAGAATAAGTGATTGTCTGTGCCGCCTGAAATAATTCTTAGTGGACTTAGATCAAATATTCGTGCCATTGCTTTTGCATTGAGTTTTACTTGCTTAATATAATCTTTAAAGGCTGGTTGCAATGCTTCATGAAGCGCAACAGCTTTGGCAGCAATGACATGCTCCAATGGCCCGCCTTGAATACCTGGAAATATCGCTTTGTTTAATTTCTTCGCATGCTCTTCTTTCGCAAGAATCATCCCACCACGAGGTCCTCGAAGTGTCTTATGTGTTGTTGTCGTTACAACATCCGCATAAGGAATAGGATCTGGATGCTCTCCAACCGCTACTAAACCAGCAATGTGAGCCATATCTACAAAATAGATCGCTCCCACTTTTTTAGCGATGTCACCGATGCGTTCAAAGTCGATTTCACGCGAATAAGCACTTGCACCAGCAATCAACATTTTGGGTTGGACTTCTGTAGCAATTTCTTCAAGTTTATCGTAATCAATGAGTTCTGTCGTCGGATCAACACCATAACTATACATCTCATAAGATTGTCCACTAAAGTTGACTGGCGAACCATGAGTTAGATGACCACCTTGAGATAAGTCCATACCTAAAACTTTGTCGCCTGGTTCTAAAAAGGCACGATAAACAGCTAAGTTTGCACTAGAACCAGAATGTGGTTGCACGTTTGCATACTCAGCATTAAATAATTCTTTTGCTCGATCAATCGCAATTTGTTCAATTTTATCAACAAATTCGCAACCGCCATAATATCGCCTACCAGGATACCCTTCAGCATATTTGTTAGTCAAAATGCTTCCTTGAGCCTTTAAAACACTTGGTGAAACGAAATTCTCAGACGCAATTAATTCAATCCCATTTTGTTGACGTAGTTGCTCGTTCTTAATCTGTTCAAATACAAATGTATCATCAGTAAATGTCATAGTGACACCTCCAGGTTATTTTTTTATATTATATCATACTCGACGATGCTTTAGAAAGACGGTTTAAATATGCATGTGTTTCATCAGTCTCTTCAAATGCCTGCGCAAAAATCACATCACAGTCACTACTTTCAAGGAAACGTAAGCCTGCAAATAGGCGTTGAGTTGCTTGTTCAAGCTCTTCATTGCTCCCTAATGAATAGTAACTGAAGCCAATACTATTTGTCTGTAATTCAGAAATAATATGTTCCTGTGCCAAGATTCCAATCTTTAAATCTGTTTCATTAATAAAGTCTTTCCAATCTTCAAGCGAATGAGAAGGATCAATCATCTTAACAGGTTGACTCGGACTATAATGCGTATACTTCACACCTGGACTGGCAATTGTAGTACCTTTCATTTGTTCCTCGCTCGATTTCTCTAACACTTCAATGCCTGTTGCATTGGCTAACATGGCTTGCGTAATAGCCCCTGGTCTTAAAATTTCAATGCGTTCTGCTGTCGGCCAAACGACCGTTGACTCAACACCTACTTGTGTGAACTCAGAATAATTATTCACGACGCCCGCAATCTTTCCATCAAAATCATGAATAACATGCTCAATGGACGTTGGACTCGGTTTACCAGATAAATTTGCACTTGGGCCGACTAAAGGAAAACCAACCATCTCAATTAAAAGTAAAGTTTCCAATTGATTAGGCATGCGAATCCCCACAGTCTTTTGATTCGGTGTGACACTTTCAGCAAATATACCTTTTTTCACCGGAAAGATAATTGTTAAAGGTCCCGGCCAAAAAGTTTCCATTAATTTCAGAGCTACATCGTTCACTTCATTAACATAATCATAAACTGAATCGATACTGTGAACATGCACAATTAACGGATTATCCGAAGGGCGTCCTTTAGTTTTAAATACTTGTTTGACAGCTTGGTCGTTGTTGGCTATTGCACCTAAACCAAAGACGGTTTCAGTTGGAAAAGCAACTAATTCTCCTTGCTTTAAAGAATCCGCTGCTTCGCGTAATTCCTCACGTCCAAATATTTTAGTTTTGTTTAGTTTTTCATTATTCATTCTATATACCTACTTTACAATTCAATTTGTACGTAACGATTTTTTCCATTTAAATCTAGGATAATTTCAATAGTGGAATTTGGAAAGGTCTCAGAGAAGATAGTTTTAACTGCTTCTCCTTGTTGGAAACCAATTTCCACAATGATCATGCTCGTTTCCTTTACATATGATTGTATTTGTTTAGTGAGTTGTTTGTAAATTGCCAGTCCATTATCTTCTGCAAATAAGGCTAATGACGGTTCAAACTTCTTCACGCTGTCATCCATTAAATCCAACTCATCTTCACTAATATAAGGTGGGTTGGATACGATTAAATCAAAGCTTTGTTGTGGAATGTGTTCAAATAAATTACTTTCGATAAACTCCACATTAACTTGGTGATTTAATGCATTCTCTTTAGCGACTTTGAGTGCTTCAGGTGAAATATCTGAGGCAAATACGTGTTGCTTAGTATTTAACTTCGCAATCATTATAGCTAAAATTCCCGTACCCGTTCCAATATCTAATACTTTAGCATCCACTTTGTTTTCTAAAAAGTTATTAGACAGAGTGACAATACCCGCCGTATCCTCTCTTGGGATCAGTGTGTGTTCTGTCACTTTAAATTTCTCTTCCATAAAGTAAGCATGGCCGAGTAGATATTGAATGGGTTTCCCTTCAATAATTTGTTCAAGTATCTGCATATAGTGTGTATACATTTCTTCTTTGACCGGTTTATTCAATGCTAACACAACATTTGTGAGTGTTTGTTCAAAAGTCATCATCCAATAAGTTCTGGCTAAATGCTCATCAAACCCCGAAGCTTTTAAAAAAAGTGAAGCTTTATTCAAAGCTTCACCTAATGTTAAATTAACTGTTTGGACCATTTAACTCCTCCAATAGTTGAGTTTGGTCGTAGACAATTAATGCATCAATTATGTCATCTAAATTACCACTTAAGATTGATTCTAACTGTTGAATTGTCAGTCCAATTCGGTGATCAGTCACTCGACTTTGTGGAAAGTTATATGTGCGGATTCTTTCAGAGCGATCTCCTGTTCCGATTTTTAACTTACGATCTGCATCAATCTCAGATTGTTGTTCTTCTTGCACTTTATCAAATACACGTGCACGTAAGATTTTCATTGCTTTTTCACGGTTTTTCAATTGTGAACGCTCATCTTGCATCGCAACCACTGTATTCGTTGGAATATGTGTTAATCGTACCGCTGAAGCTGTCTTGTTAACGTGCTGTCCACCCGCTCCACTCGCGTGGTAGATGTCGACACGAATATCATTGTCATCAATATCGAAATCGATTTCTTCAGCTTCAGGCATTACGATAACCGTTGCCGTTGAAGTATGGACACGTCCTTGAGATTCAGTCTCAGGAACACGTTGAACACGGTGAGCGCCGTTTTCATATTTAAGTTTTGAATACACTTTATCACCTGAAATCATTAAGGTTACTTCTTTATAACCACCGATACCTGTAATGTTTGCATCAATGACTTCTACTTTCCACCCTTGGTTCGTAGCGTAATGCGTATACATATCTAGTAAATCTCCAGCGAATAATTGTGCTTCGTCTCCACCGGCTGCCCCACGAATTTCCATAATGATATTCTTTTTATCATTTGGATCTTCAGGAATCATCATAATTTTAATTTGACTTTCTAATTCTTCACGCTCAGATTTTAAAGATGATAATTCCTCTTTCGCTAACTCAGCCATTTCATCGTCAGTATTCTCAGATAGAATTTCTTCTGTTTCACCGATTTCTTCATTAACTTGTTTATAGCGTTTGATTTTTTCGACTTTGGGTCTTAAATCACTTTCTTCAATCGTTAATTCTCGTAGACGGTTTGTATCACTAATCACACTTGGGTCACTTAGTAATTCATTAACTTCGTCATAGCGAAAAATTAGCGAATCTAGTTGTTCAAACATTATTTTTCCCCATTTCTTATAACTTGTTTACGCCGCCTGGATTGTAGTAGCAGCTTCGGCAGACTGGTAGATAGGATTCATTTCCACCAATTTGGATTTGTTCTCCTGTATATACCGGTTCTCCGTCATTGATTCTTAAGTTCATTGTCGCTTTACGGTGACAATACCAACAAATTGTCTTGAGTTCTTCAATCTTGTCAGCATAGATGAGAAGGTATTTCGAACCTTCAAAAAGCTCGTTTGAGAAATCATTTTTTAAACCGAATGCCATAACTGGAATGTTTAATTGATCTACAACACGAGCAAGCTCTAATATATGATGTTTTTTCAAGAATTGCGCTTCGTCGATTAAGATACAATATAACTCCGTATCAATTCCAGCAATCTCTTCATATAAATCCATGTCATCCGTAATCGGAGTTGCTTCACGTTCTAATCCTGTACGACTTGCAACTAAGCCTACTTTTGTACGTGTATCGACAGCACTCGTAAAAATTTTAACTGGTTTATTTTGCTCTTCATAGTTATGTGCAACCTTTACGATTTCAATTGATTTCCCACTATTCATTGCACCGAATTTGAAGTACAGTTTCGCCATGATCTAACTCCTTCTTTTCTACTCTCAACTATTAATAATAAAATACTCAAGCATCTTAGTCAATTACTTGGATGAAATATTATCATAAAATTATCTTTAGTGTTTTAGGGTATACTCTATATATTCCTAACTAAGAATATCATACCTTCATTCAACTTTGATTACAATTATGGTAAAAGTGTATTTTGGAATGACTCGCTTAAAATATAATACTTTATTTTAAAACGGATGATTGCTAAAATACTAATGTTAAAAGAGTAATCATACTCACCAAAGGAGAATTATGAATGAGCTATAGAAGTAATATTGCCACTCACGTTGGCCGCCTATCTCGTTGGGCTCTTACAAAATTTACTGGTGGCGGAAGTAGTTTGCCCGGTAAACTTGCCTTAACGATTGACCCAGATATACTAACTACATTAGGTGAAAATTATGATGTTGCTATCATCACTGGAACGAATGGTAAAACCTTAACAACGGCGTTAAGTGTCTACGCTTTGAATGAAGCTTACCCTCACGTCCTAACTAACCCGACAGGTTCAAATATGCATCAAGGGATTGTCAGTACCTTTCTAGCTGCCCCTCGCCTTGAGAAAAACAAAAAAGGCATTGCTGTGCTTGAAGTCGATGAAGGTTCCCTAAAGCACGTTGTTAAACACGTGAAGCCGAAGGTATTTGTTCACACGAACGTCTTTCGTGACCAAATGGACCGTTACGGTGAAATTTATACGATCTATAAATTAATGGCTGATGCAGCCAAAGAAGCCCCTGAAGCGACAGTAATTTCTAATGCAGACTCACCCATTTTGAATTCCATTGATTTGCCAAACCCTCGTCTTTACTTTGGTTTTGAAGATCAAATGGATGGTAATGTCGTTCCGCATCATAACACTGACGGTATCCTATGTCCGAAGTGTGACCACGTGTTAAAATATCACACTTTAACTTATGCAAATCAAGGTAAATTCTATTGTGAAAATTGTGACTTTAAACGCCCTGAGTTGGACTTTAAAGTGACAAGTTTAGACGATTTAAACATTACAGACTCAACTTTTACAATTAATGATTTCCAATTCCAAATTCCAGTCGCTGGAATGTATAATATCTACAATGCTTTAGCTGCTTATAGTTTGAGTCGCTTCTTCGAATTGACACCTGAACAAATTCATGTTGGCTTTGAGAAAGCAAAACGTGTCTTTGGTCGTCAAGAGATATTAGAGATCGAAGGCAAGCAAGTGTTAATTAATTTAGTAAAGAACCCCGTCGGCTTAAACCAAGTCATCGATTTAGTTGGACTTGATAAAAATCCGTCGACCTTTATTGCGATTTTAAACAATCAATACGCGGATGGAACAGATGTCAGCTGGATTTGGGACGGGGACTTCGAGAAGATGTCAGATTTTAATATCCAATCAGTCTACACAGCGGGAATGCGTAAAGATGATATGACGAAACGCTTAGATGTAGCAGAGTTATTCGATGGTGACATTCAAGAACTTGATTCTATTGAAGAAGTGGTTCAAGCTATGCGTGGAGCAAAGACAGACAGTGTCCATATCTTTGCAACTTATACGGCCATGTTAGATTTACGAAAAGAATTAATTCAAGCTGGCTATATTACAAAATAACTTAAAGAAAAGAGTGCCCTTTATGAAAAACATTCGAATTGGTCATCTATATGGCAACTTATTGAATACATATGGCGATAATGGAAACTTACTAATGCTTCAGCATTACGCTAAAGAAGCAGGTTATCAGGTTGAAACAACGATTGTCAGTCTAGGTGATGACTTTCTAGCTGAAGATTTTGATTTGCTTTTCTTCGGTGGTGGGCAAGATTATGAACAAAAGATTGTCTCGCAAGATTTACCTCGCATCCGCGATGAAATTGCATCGTTCATCGAGAACGACGGTGTTATGTTAACCATTTGTGGTGGCTTTCAATTACTTGGTCAATACTACATTAATGCCGCTGGTGATCGTTTAGAGGGTATGAATATCTTACCTCATTATACTGAGAGACAAATTGATTCTCGTTTTATAGGTGATATTGAAATCTATGATGAAGAAAATGATCAAACTTATTATGGCTTTGAAAACCACAACGGCGTCACTCATCTAGGATCTGAGTTAAAACCTCTGGGGCGTGTTATAAAAGGAAATGGGAATAATGGTGTGGACCAAACTGAAGGAGTTCATTACAAAAACACCTTCGGCTCTTACTTCCACGGTCCCCTACTCGTTCGAAATGAATGGCTCGCAAGACATATTGTTGAATTAGCGATTCAAAACAAATAAAAATTATCCCTGACTCATTCTTTATTGAAAAAGTCAGGGATAATTTTTTATGTTTAATTATTTTGTTGCCATTAATTTGTTTGTAATTTCTTCGAATTGATCAATATAGTTAACAAAAGTGTCTAAAGATTTTTGCCAAAATGCAACATCAGTGACATCAACGTCCATCGCTTTTGCTGTCTCTTCAACAGATGATACGGTCGTTAGTTTTAATAACTCATCATAGCGTTCAACAAAGCCTTCTGGTTGCTCTTCATAGATTGTATATAAGCCCCTAGCGAACAAACCACCAAATGCATAAGGGAAGTTATAGAAACTTAAACCTGCTGAATAGTAATGACCTTTATTTACCCACATATATGGATGTAAGTAATCTGGGTCTAACCCATCCCCATAGGCTTCTAATTGAGCTTCTTTCATTAGATCCTCAAGCTGTTGACTGAATAAGAATTTATCTTCTTTTGCTTCAAATAATTTTGTTTCAAAGTAATAACGTGAATAAATATCAACGATAATTTGAGTCGTATCTTGTAACAATGATTCGATTAAAGCAAGTTGTTCAACTTCATCGTCTGTATTATTTAACAAGTCATTCATAATTAATGTTTCATTAAATGTTGATGCTGTTTCAGCAACTGGCATAGAATAAGACCAATTCAATGGTTTATGTGCTTGGATAATTGATCCGTGATACGCATGGCCTAGTTCATGCGCCATTGTAATGACACTAGATAGTGATCCATCAAAGTTCGTCATAATACGTGATTGGCCAATAAATGGTAAGTTAGAGCAGAACGCTCCGCCTCGTTTACCTTTTCTTGGAATGAAATCCACATAGTTCTTATCGTAAAATTCTTGTACTAAATCAGCTAACTTATCTGAGAAGGGTCTAAAGTGATTGACTAAGTATTCTCCAGATTCTTCAACTGAGAATTGTTGACTCGCTTCCCCCATAGGTGCGAATAAGTCATAGAATGGTAAGCCATTTTTATGTCCTAAGTAAGTAGCTTTTTGTTTTAAATAACGTCTGAATTCTGGTAGGTATTCTTGAATTGCTGTCATTAAACTATCTAATGTTTTACGGTCCATGCGTGATTGTTGCAATGTTTCATCTAATGGTGATTCATAGCCACGTAATGATGACGTTGTTAGAACTTGTTGTTTAATATTGTTCAATGAGAAAGCAACGGGATCTTTAATTTTGTCATACATAGCTAATTCGGCTTCATAGGCTTTTTTACGTACATCTTGGTCCACATCATAAGCTAAGTTACGAATTTCACTTAACGTATAGGTTTTTCCATCTACGTCTGCTTCTACCGTAGATGTTAAGTATGTATGTAAATTTGACCAAGCACTTGCACCAGAGTTGTTTAGTTTTGAAATCACGGCTTCCGTATCTTCATCTAATAAATGCTTTGCTTCTTCTTTTAATTCATTAAAGGCAAATGTATAATCCGATAACTCACTATCTTGAGTAATATCGGTAGTAATACTTCCTAAAAAACGATCTAAGATAATTTGGTTTTTAGTCAGTTCTGACATTACTTTTGAAAACTTACCACGATAATTCGTTGACGTTTCATCAGTTGTATTTGTTGATAACGTAAGGCTGATGAATGAGCCAATACGTCTTGCTGTAATTAATAACTCTTCTTTAAATTTCACAGCCGCTTTAATATCTTCTAAATTATCTTCTAAAGTTAATTGCTTAAAATCTTCTTTGTATTGCTTTAATTTCGCCCAATCCGATTTAAATTCTTCACTTTCATAACCAACATATAAATCATCGAGTTGCCATTTGTACATTTTATAACGCCCTTTCTTTACTACATTAATTTAAATAAATAACATAATTATAACTGGTAAGATAATTGCTGGAACAAAATTCATTATCTTGAATTGAGTGACTTCGATAATATTCAAGCCTAAGCCGACTAATAATACAGATCCCACACAGATAATCTCCGTGATAACTTCTACCGGTAACCAAGGCTCTAATAAGCTAGCAAAAATGATAATACTTCCTTGAATCAATAGAACAGGAATTGATGCTAAGGCAACACCTATTCCTAGGGATGATGCAAGTAGAATCGATGTAATACCATCTAAGATACTTTTCGTATAAAGGGTCGTATTGTCTCCAATAAGACCGCTTTCTAAAGATCCAACAATAGCCATTGATCCGATACAGAAAATCATTGCGGCACTAACCATGCCATGAGAAAGGTCACCGTATTTGGCACTACCTTTACCCACTTTCTTCTCAAATTTATTAATCCCAGATAGAACGCGATGGTCGATATCAACCCATTCGCCAATCAGTGTTCCAATTACAATACTTAAAATCATAACAATGGTATTGTTCCCTTGGATTGCACCGGCAATTCCGATAGATAGAACACACAAGCCAACAGCTTGCATTAAACTTTTTTGCACTCGCACCGGGATACCTGAGCGAATTTGCAGTCCAATTAAGGAACACACAATGATGACTACTGCATTAACAATTGCTCCCATACTCCAACTCCTATTCGATTAATTTAATTCATCACTCGCTTCATCAGTTGAGCTGTCTTCTTCTTCAACTTCTTCTGACTCACTCTCATCAAGTGACTCATTATCCGATTCATATTCACTTTTACTTACAACATCTAAGTCTTCATAGATGTAATTAACCAAGTTAGGTGTCCAAGTGAAATCAAAGTAATAAATTAAATCATTGCTAACTTCAATTGTTTCTTCTCCAGTGTCCTCTTCTAAATCTTCTTCATCTTCACTTTTCACTGGCGTGTTAATCGCGATATAGAAGGGCTCCCCTTGACAAACTTCTTGATATCTCAGTTTATCTAAGGCAAAAGTCTTAATTGTTGTGTAACTATCTCCTGGTTTGATGACTGTACCGTTGTAATCATTAATTAAGACGTAATCACTATTCAAGCTATCTTCACCAATTTGTAAAGTGGCAACCCCATCTACTGGAAGGAGTTCATGGTCGCTATTATTAGTAATTTCATATTCAATGGACACAATAATCTGACCATAATTAAAGTTTTGAAAATTTTCTTCATAAACATTTTTTGGTTCAAAATTACTGATTTCGGCTCTTAATAACTCAACTGAAACATCATCATCTTCACTCGTTTCATTCAATTGATCTTGAGCTAGGATCGTCTTTTGACCCCACCATTCTGATGATAAACGGTCTGGAATCATTTGATTATTCTCAGATAATTGCTCTTGAGTCTCCTCGTCTAAAGGTAAGTAAAGAACTCGTTCATCTCCTAGTAAACTTGCGCCCACTCCTGAGATGGCATCGGGTTCCGATTGAGGGGGTACAACAGTTAGGTAAACATTTCCCAAATCTGATGCTTCTTCCCACTCATCCTGACCAAGGCCATAGATAAGATAACCGTTAACGGTCATTCTTGGTCCTATTTCGCCGTTATTTTGTTCGAGTATTTTCGTTAAATCTCCACTTTGAGCTGGATAAAAAGCAGATGATGGGTGCATTTGCATATCTGCTGATTGATAACTCATTCGTAATCCTTCAATCGGATAATAAATAGTTTCATCTGTCAAGTTTGTTATAGCAACTTCCATTAAGACGACTGAACCTGGATTGTCTTCATAGTTAAATTCGCTACTTACAAATTCATCCGCACTTTCGACTTCAAAAACCTCCATATTCTCGACACTTAATTGAAAATTATTCTGTGTTTGAGAGAAAGTTTCATTTACTTTAAAGTAAGATTCATCTGCTAGTGTTAACACATCACTGTTTCTAAATTCAGCAATCACTTGACTAAATTCTGGTACAAAGCGAGCATCAACGGGTGTTTCATTCTCAGTATTATCCGCATTTGAAGACGTGCCACCTGATTCTACTTGACTCACTTCTTGGCTAGAAACAACCTCTTCAATGTTTTTTTCAATCTTGCCACAACCGACAAGAAACAGAGTTGCAATAAATATGAGCCCTATTTTTTTATAAAATTTTATTTTGTTAATGTGTTTATTCATATACTTCAACCTTTTACTTTTATTCTTTTTCCTTTACAGGACTTACGATGACTTCGGGTGCTAATGTTTCCACTTCGTATTCTTCTTCGAATAATCCTGAAGATTCTCGGAATGTATTATACAGCTCCGTCACAATTACTTTAATGACCGCGTAGCCTGGAACCCCTATGATAACTCCTGATAAGCCGAATAAGCGTCCGGCACCGAGTAATACTAATAGGATTGTTACTGGATGTATTTTTAAATTGTTTCCTAATATTTGTGGTGATACAAATCGTCCTTCAAGCAATTGCTCGATGGCCACCACAATTAATACTTTGATAAACATGAACGGCGAGATTAATAGTCCGATAATTAATGCCGGTACAACCGCCATTATAGAACCCAAATACGGAATAATATTAAATATACCCGCAATCACAGAAAGTGATATTGCATAATCTAAACCGATGATTGAATAACCAATCGCAAAGATTATTCCTACTACGATCGCCACTAATATTTGTCCTCGAATATACTGGGAGATTTGGTGATTCGATTTCAATAAAATTCGCCCTACTTTTGGTCGGTATTTATCAGGCACATGATATAAGATATATTGCGGAATTTTATAGCCTTCCAGCAATAAATAATATAGTAACACTGGCATTGTTATTAATCCTGTTACTACTTGTGCCACCGTTCCAATTACACTTCCTAGACCGCCAAAGGTAGATGTAATAATCGTATTCAACTGATCTGTGATACTATTCCAATCAATATTGGCAAAATATTCAGTAATCTTCGGGTCAATTAAACCACTTTCAAGATCGATAGGTAAAGACTCGATTGTTTCCATTAATGATGCTTGATAATTGGGTATATTCGCAACGAATGTCGTCGCTTGTTCTCTTAGCAATGGTATTAAAGTAGAAATACCCCAACTAATTAATGCAATAATAATGATAAAAATAATCCAAATCGAAATATTTCTTGATACACCTCTTTGAATTAATCGCGCAACAAATGGCGAAAATAAATAATATAAAATCCCCGCTGCTACAATTGGAAAGGCAACTAAATTTACAAAAGTGACGATTGGTTTAAATAAGTAAGCGACACGTGTAAATATTAAAAGAATTAATAAAATTAACAGTGTATTGAATAAGAATATTACAAATTGGTTGTTCAGAAATTGACTCACAAACCAACTTTCTTTACGCTTTTCGTTCCGTTTATTATCTGTCATAAAATTCACTCCAATGACTTAAGATAATGATATTTTAACACACTACTAATAAAAAATCTCAAGAATCTAATTCATTCATGATTTTACTCATCTATGCTATACTCTATGTATTAATATACTGGGAGGATATCAAATGACTCAAACATTTATTTTAGGTGGCTATACAAAACGCGACAACAAAGGAATTCATCAAGTTGAATTCGATGTTAAGGAAGGTGCTTTTTCAGAAACAAATTTAATTAGCGAATTAAACGGGCCAACTTTTGTGGCTTTATCTAAAGCTAAGGATTTACTTTTTGCCATTCATAAAGAAAATGACCAAGGTGGAATCGTAGCTTTCAAAAAGAACGAACAAGGTACTTGGGACAAGGTAGCTAGTGGTTTTGGTGATAACGGTAGTGGTTGTCATGTAAGTTACCGCGAAAGTAGTCAAACTATTTATGTATCTAACTACCATGCAGGAGTGATTGATGTATTCAAATTAGACGGCGAAGAACTAGATGTGATTCAAACCGTTGAACATTCTGGTTCAAGTGTTCATGAAAACCAAGATTCTTCTCACGTTCACTTTGCTGGTTTTAATGATTCACAAAACTTACTATTTGTTTGTGATTTAGGTACAGATTTTGTTACAACTTACGATATTGCAGATGATGGTACTTTATCTCCTTCTAGCGAGATTAAATTGACACCTGGAACGGGGCCACGTCATTTAGTATTACATCCAACAGAACCTTACGCATATATTATTGGTGAGTTAGCAAACACAACTACGGTTGTGTCATTAGACGCCGCAGGTAAGATGGCTGCCGTTGATACGCAACTGAATATTCCTGAAGAACACGTTGAAAAATCAGCCGGCGCTGCAATCCGTATTACGAATGACGGCCGCTTCCTATATGTTTCAACTCGTTTCCATAATGTATTAACAGTCTATGAAATTTCTAAAGATGGTGGAGCACTAACGAAGATTCAAGAAATCGATACGAATGGTGAAATACCTCGTGATTTCAATCTTGATGAAACAGAAAAATTCGTTCTGGTTGCTCACCAAGATACAGATCATATTTCTGTCTTTGACCGTAACGCTGAGACAGGTCAATTAACATTTATCCAAAATGATACACAAGCACCTGAGTGTGTGTGCATCGCCTCAGCTTAATTAACAATATATTGCAATCAAAGCCAAACGATTTCAGTTTGGCTTTTTTATTCTTATTTTCCCTTGAAGAAAACGCTTAAATTCGATTTTATCATGGATACTATACTTTTTTAGTGAATTTACGTTATAATAGATTGAATAAATTTCTAGAGAGGATAGGAAACATGGATCAAATGATTGATATTATTGAACTTATAAAAATTTTTGTCCTAAGTGTGGTACAAGGGATTACAGAGTGGCTACCGATAAGTAGTACGGGACATATGATTATCTTAGAAGATTTAATTCCTTTGAATTTATCTTCAGAATTCGTTGAGGTCTTTTTAGTACTTGTACAATTAGGCTCTATTTTCGCAGTAATTTTACTTTACTTTAATAAATTAAACCCTTTTTCACCAAAGAAAACTTCAGTGGAACGTAAGGATACTTGGATTCTTTGGTTTAAAGTGGCTTTCGCAAGTATACCAGTTGCAATCTTCGGCTTTGCTTTAAAAGATTATATGGATGAATACTTTTATAATCCTATTGTTGTTGCTATTGCACTGATTGTGTACGGGATTATCTTTATTTGGATTGAACGCACAGGCGAATCAAAACATGCAGCTACAGTAACTGATTTTAATTCTTTATCTTTTGCAACAGCCTTTAAAATTGGAATCTTCCAAGCATTGTCTATCATCCCTGGTACATCTCGTTCAGGTTCTACAATAATTGGTGGGTTATTAGTTGGAACATCTCGCCACATTGCAACAGAGTTCTCATTCTTCTTAAGTATTCCAGCGATGTTCGGTGCAAGTTTAGTTAAACTTCTAGACTTAGGTTTTTCATTTACGACAGTTGAATGGATTTATTTATTATTCGGAATGTTCATTGCGTTTATTGTTTCCGTATTTGCAATTAAATTCTTACTGAACTACTTGAAACGTAATGACTTTACTGGCTTTGGTAAATACCGTATCGTCTTAGGTGCGATCATTATACTTTACTCACTGTTCCAGTTTTAATATTTAATTTATAGACCCAGTTGATTGTTTTAATGGCAATCAACTGGGTCTTTTTTTGTAAAACTTGACCTTAAGGGGCGTCGTGAGGAGGCGCGATGGTTCTGAAATCCGAATGCGGGCCGTCGTGATGGAGCTCGATGGACCGCAAGCTAAAATTCGGAGTGTCGTGCCAGCACACAATGGACCGCAAACTAAAATGCGGAGTGTCGTGCCGGTTCACAATGCCCCATCCCATCCAAATCCCAAATCAAAATAACCGAAAACCATATCTAAGCACTCGACTCAGTTATGATTTTCGGTTATTTAACTTAATCTAATTATCCCATAGCATTTTCTTTAGTGATTTCTGTAATGCCACCCATGTAAGGAACAAGTACTTCAGGAATCTTCACAGATCCATCTGCTTGTTGGTAGTTTTCTAGAATTGCTACGACTGTACGTCCTACTGCTAATCCTGAACCGTTTAAAGTATGAACATGTTCTACTTTTTCGTATTCATTACGGTAGCGGATTTTTGCACGGCGAGCTTGGAAAGCTTCTGTGTTTGAACATGAACTAATTTCACGGTAAGTATCTTGAGCTGGAATCCATGCTTCAATATCATAAGTTTTAGCAGCAGAGAATCCCATATCACCTGTTGATAATATAATTGTGCGGTATGGAATTTTTAATGCTTCTAAGATACCTTCAGCATCTTTAGTCATACTTTCTAATTCTGCATAAGATTCATCCGGACGAGCAAGTTTAACTAACTCAACTTTGTGGAATTGGTGCATACGGATTAATCCACGCGTATCACGACCAGCGCTTCCTGCTTCTGATCTAAATGATGGTGAAAATGCTGTAAAGTGTACAGGTAATTGATCTAATGCAAGAATTTCATCAGCATAGTAGTTCGTTAATGGAACTTCAGCCGTTGGAATTAAAGTTAAATTACGGTCCCCTTCTAACTCAAATACATCTTCTTTAAATTTAGGGAATTGCCCTGTTCCGAACATTGCTTTTTCATTTACCATGTAAGGTGTGATCATTTCGCGGTAGCCATTTTTCCCGTGAGTATCTAACATAAAGTTATAAACAGCACGCTCTAAACGAGCTCCTAGGCCTACATAGTATACGAAACGCGCACCGGCAACTTTTGCTCCACGTTCAAAATCTAAGATACCTAAGTTTTCAGCAATATCCCAGTGATTTAATGCTTTAAAATCAAATTCTGAAATTTCTCCCCAACGGCGGATTTCAACATTATCGTCTTCATCTTCACCAACTGGCACATCTTCATTTGGGATGTTAGGTAATGTGAATTCAATATTATTTAAGTCAGTTTGAATCGCGACTAACTTGTCATCCATCGCTTTAATTTCTTTACCGATTTCTTGCATTGCTTTGATTTGCTCATCCGCATTTTCTTTGTTGCGTTTTAGCTGAGCAATTTTTTCAGTTGTTTCGTTACGTGTTTGCTTCGCTTCCTCAGTTTGAGCAATTAATTCTCTTCTTTGCGCGTCTAAGTCGCGGTAATTTTCTAATAACTCACGCTCCACACCTCGGGTGGCAAGTTTTTCTGCGACAAATTCAAAGTCATCTCTTAACATTTTACGATCTAACATATTGTTTCCTCCTGTGATTTTAAATATTCATTAAATTAAACATAGCCATAAAAAAGAACCTTCCGTCCCTGAATAATTCATGGGACGAAAGGTTCTCATTCGCGGTGCCACCCAAGTTCAAATAAACCCAATAATAGTGAGTTTACTTGCTCTTAAATTCAATAACGGTGAGGCCGGCACTACTTAATCGCGCTTTCGTAGGCTGAATAAAACGTGGATTCTTTGATTAAACTGAGTGATTCTCACCAACCATCACTTCTCTTAACAATTATCTCAAATACTATTCGTTTCTCATTTAATCATATTATAAATTATCCCGCCATAAAGTCAAGCAATCCTACCAATTCAAGTCTTTCGCTTTGTCAGTATCGTCATAATGATGAATTGCCTCTAGCTCTTGCCATTGTTGTTGGCGTAAAGCTTCAAATATAACGATATTAGCAGTGTTTGATAAGTTAAGTGACCGTACATGTTCGTCATTCATTGGAATTCGCAAACTGTTATTTTTATGCGCTTCCATCAATTCAATCGGAAGGCCCGTTGTTTCTTTTCCAAATAGGAAGAATTGCTCATTACTTTCATTTTGAGCCAAGTCTGCCTCAGAATAAATTTGAGGTGCAAATTTAGTAATTAAATACAGTTTACGTTCACCAACGTATGAAAGAAATGCCTCTAAATTATCATGCTCGACAATATCAACATTATGCCAATAATCTAAGCCAGCACGTTTCAACATTTTATCATCGGTTGAAAATCCTAGAGGATGAATTAAATGGAGCGTTGAATTAGTTGCCGCGCAAGTTCTAGAGATGTTCCCTGTATTAGCAGGCATCAATGGTTCAAATAAAGCAATATGATTTTTCAATGGAATCCTCCCTTTCTTCACGTAATTTGGTGAATGTTTAGATAGAAAAAGACACGTATTGAACGTGTCTTTTAATAAAATTATTTGAAGATTACTCTTCTTCTGCTTCTTCTGCTTCTTCTTCAGTTGCACCAATTACTTCTGGTTCAGCTGCTTCTTCATCTGGATCTACGTCTTCTGCTTCTTCAGTAGGAATTGAGATTGAAACGATTGTTTCATCATTTTCCATCATAATTTCTACACCTTCTGGGAGAGCGATATCCGCTACAGTTAAAGTATCACCGATTTCTAAGCCTTTTACATCCACTTCAAAGTATTGAGGGATTGTATCTGGTTTAGTTTCAACAGTAATTTCGTTTTCAACGATTTCAACGATACCTTCTTCAATTGTTTCATCATTAACAACGTATAATGGAATTTCTACCGTTAATGTTTGGTCAGCAGAGATAGCTTCCAAGTCAATTGAGTACATTTCGTCTTTTAACGCTGCACGTTCATAGTCTTTTAACCATACTTTTTGAGTGCCACCGTTAAAATCTAAATTGAATACCGCGTTAGTACCTTCTTCTTTTAATAAAGCTTCGAAATCACGACGATCTACTAAAAGCGAAGTTGCTTCTACTGTTTTACCGTATAAAGATACAGGCACTTTTCCTTCAGCACGAGCTTTGCGTGAAGCACTTGAGCCAGTTGTTTCTCTAAGTTCTGCTTTTAAGTTCATAATAAAATCTCCTTATCTATAAATAATTTAATGCATTTCAAATAGTAATTTTCGCACATACGTTATAGTATCAAATTTCCCTCTAAAAAGCTAGATAAAACCATATTTTTTTTATACAATAAGTAAAGATTCATTGCTTTGCAATAGAGAGGTAGGTCCCATGAGAAAAATATTAAGCTACTTTAAACCCTTTGATTATGTATTTATTATCGTGTCAATCATCATTTCTTTTATTCCAAATGTCATTACGAATGCTCATCTCAATGATTCAGAAGATGCCGTTGCGATAGTGAAAATCCACGGTGAAGTTGTAGATGAGTTCCAATTATCAGAAGGATTAGAAGTCGAAAAGACATATTATCCAAACGATAACCAGTACAATATTATCGAAATCAATAATAACCAAGCTCGTATTAAAGAAGATAATAGTCCTGATCAAGTTGGCGTTAGAACAGGTTGGATTGAAAGACCAGGGCAAACTGCGATTTGTCTCCCCCACGGGCTCGTGTTAGAGATTACCGGCAAAATGGCTGATGATGAATTGATACTACCCTTGTAAATAACTAATCATAAAATGGAGGTTTTATAATGTCAGCAGCCAAATTTAAACCCACAGGTGAAGATGTCGTCGAATTTATTGAGTCGATTGATTCAAAACAAAAACAAATTGATTCATTTTTTTTATTAGATTTATTTAAAGAAGTGACTGGTTTTGAACCTCAAATGTGGTATCCAAATATTATCGGTTTTGGAACTTACCATTATGTCTACAATTCTGGTCGTGAAGGTGATACATCTTATTTAGCCTTTTCCCCTAGAAAAGCCAAATTTAGTTTGTACCTTGCTACCGAATTTAAAGACAAAGATAAATTATTAGCGCAACTTGGAAAACACACCACTGGTAAAATGTGTATTTACGTAAATAAATTAGCTGATATTGATTTAGATGTCTTAAAAACAATGTTAGAAAACTCAATGGAACACACTTTAAGTAAATATCCTAAATAAAAAAGCAGCCTCGATTTTCAATAAAATCGAGGCTGTCTTTATACTAACAATAAAACAAATAGAGCAATGACATACATACTTAAAAACAATATAAAACTCTGAATAGCTTCTTTAAAGGCAATTGGCTGTGGAATTCTTTCCGTATATCTCATCACACCTTGATAATGCACATAGCCAACGGCTAAAGTAACAATCGTCCACCAAGGGAATATACCGGTAATAATATAAGTCAACCACACAATCCATGGTAAGAAGCTAAGCAACTGATACAAGCGAATCGCGTTCGGTCTACCAATATAGTAAACTAACGTCCGTCGTTCGTTTTGAATATCTGTATCCAAATCTCGGGTGTTATTGGCAAGCATAATATTCGCTATTAAAAGTATTTGTGGCAAGCTGAACCAAAATATCTTAAGAATATCAAACCAACCGATATTCAATACTAAATTAGTCCAAGTCCATTCACTTGAAAGCAGTACTTCATAGCGGGTCATGAATACCGCCAGAAAAGTGATACCGAATCCCATCGTTAAACTTGAGAAAATCTCCCCGTATGGTGTACGTGAAATTGGTAACGGTCCAAATGTGTAAATTATTCCAATAAAATATAACAAAGCTCCGATCAATAAGAGCATTGGATCTGTTAACCAAACGAGATATAAACTAAGTATCAGCGAAATAGCTAAAAGGATAAATACAATGATGACCATTGTCCGGTAATTTAATTTGTATTTACCAATCACATTCTGCTCTTCCTTATAGTTATTATCTAAGGCTTTGTGATAATCCAATGTATTATTAATCGCTGTTACCGTCATATCAAAACAAGTCGCAGCTAGGAAAAATATAACTGAATTCAACCAATTAAATTCTTTGAAATAGTAACCTGTCCATAAAAAACCAACCATCATTGGAAAAAAACTTGCTATTTTTGTTCGAATTTCGACAAATTCTAAAAACATTTTTAAATTTATTTTATTCATCAGCGATGTAATACTCCTCATTCGTTAAATTAAAACTATCTTGAATACCAGCAGAAAGATGTACTCCACCTTCCTTATCGACATAAGCCACTTCAAACCCATCTTTTGAATTTATAAACTCGATACCTTCTTCAATCTCCATTAAGAATAAGGCTGTCGAATAAGAGTCACCATCAAAAGAGGTTGGTGCAAAGACAGTTACACCTGAAATCTCATTATCTAAAGGATAGCCTGTTCTAGGATCCATAATGTGATGGTATTTTGTGCCGTCCACTTCTAAATATCTTTCGTAGATACCACTTGTAACAATGGCTGCATTTATGACACGTTGAGTCCCAACTATTTCACCACGCACTTCATCAGGGTCTTGAACCCCAACATTCCAACCATCTTCATTGGATGGTGATGTCCCCATAACAACGACATTCCCTCCAAGGTTAATGATGGCTGTTGTAATATTGTTTTCCTCAAAGATCTCAACAATGCCACTACCAATATATCCCTTAGAAATACCACCTAACTCCAGTGACATGCCTTCTTCTTCAAGCATGACCGTCATATTCTCTTCATCAATGCTAATCTTTTCATAATCGATTAGATTAACTGCTTCAGTTATTTCAGAATCTTCTGGAACACGCGCATCATCACTTCCGATTTGCCATAAATCTGTGAGAACTCCAATTGAGATATCAAAGAGCCCATCACTCTCTTGGGCAATTTGAATTGAACGTTTAATGATTTCCATTGTTTCAGGTTGTACTTCAACCGGCTCAATCCCAGCATTCTCATTGATTCTATATACGTCAGATCCTTCAACGTTTGTGGAAAGGAGTGTTTCCATCTCCGCCATATAATCAATCGCTTCTTGCATCACATCTTCGACGCCTTCATGATAGACTTGCATTTGAACAACCGTATGTAACATCGTCTCCGTTATGGTTGTAGGTTCTTTAACAATCGGGAGCCCATTTTCATTTACTTCTGTCGTAGTTGTCGGACTTGCCCCTGATATAACCACTTCTGGCTCATCATCACTTGCACAACCAAATAAGATGATTGCTGTAACAAATAAGGCCACTTTTTTCATTGCATTTTTCATTAAATATGCTCCTAGCTATTCTAATTCGTAATACTTATTATACTATTCTTATAGCTTCTATAAAAGTGAAAAAGTGGTTCTTGAATTTTTGGTGTTGGTGAGAGAAATCTCACTGACACCTTTTTTTGTATGTACACAAAAGCCAGTGAATTCCTATATAATAAAGTTACCATACATTACTAAAAGGAGAATTCACTTGGCTCATATGAATTATATCGCAGACTTACTAAATATTAAAGATAAACATGTTCAACTTCAAGATGACATCATGGAGGAAATGCACAAGGGGGTGCGGTGTAA